>CAZMKA010000273.1:0-3590 GCA_964566605.1 uncultured Saprospiraceae bacterium
TTTTAAGGCATAAAAGTACGTAACCCAATGTGCGCCCATAAAAAAACCACTAATACAAAATGAGATAATATCTTTTTTAGAATTTATTTTCAAATTCACTTTTTTAAACTTACAGAAAAGAAAAATAAAAAAGGTCAGTAAGGACTTAGGTGAAATTGATATAGAAGATTATGAAGACCTTAAACAAAAGCAAGGTAAATTGGGGTTTATCAAAATGATCTATAACTATGAAACAACCTTAATAGACCCCTATTTCAACCTTTTCCTTCATCCTTTAAATGGCACTATATTTCTATCAGAAACCCTTAAATACCAATTAGTTAAACTTGATATTTCTGGAATTTCTATTACAGAATGTCTCAATTTAAAAGTGATCAAGCCCGAGATCTAAGTCATTTATTTTTATCGTAGCATTTAAAGGATCATTAATAATATCCTTAACATCATCTGATACTGATTGCATATATTCTGCAGTCTGAGCAGGTGATAAATCCTTATTTTTTACAGAAATTCCATTTATAGTAGAAGTTTGATCTGCCCACCAATCCATGTGATCGGTGATTTGTTTAGTGTACTTAGGGTGATTAGAATGTCGACCAGATGGAGGTGGACCTTTTCGGAATTTTTGCAGTGGCATTCCATTAGTCGGAGTATTAAACGCGTACCCACCTGAAACTCCCTTTTTTACCCATTGATTTTCCTTCAAAGATTTGACAGGGAAAAAGTGATGTGCTTCTTCGATATTTAAAATATTTGGAAACTGCTTTCTTAAATCACCTCTATTTTTAATTGCTAATTGTACAACTTCATCTCCATAACTAACGACATCTTCAATAAATTTAATCTTTCCATCAGCAATAACCAGCCTGGCATTAATCAAATCTTCTGTGAGATCCGAACCATTTCTAACTGGAAAACCAAATTCAATATTTTTGGTTATTATTTCTGAAGTCCCTGCGAACAAATCATCGCCAAGGTGGATGTAATCTATTCCCGACTCTGTAACAATTTCTGCAATTTCAAAATCATCTGAGTTTTTGATTTTTAAGACTCCGTCAATTTCCGAAAAGTTAACTTCAAATCCTTCATCCGACCACTTTACAATTTGTTCAAGAAAAGAAACTTTAGTTGCATATTGTGTTCCATTTACTTTCTTCCACGCGTTAACCCTACCAGCACTTAAATTAACTAAATCACCACCTATTTTATTTGCTTGATTTGCTGTTGAAAGTATATCATCGAATAGTTTATAACCGATTTCAGGACCAAAAGATTTAATTAAATCAGCATTCTCATATATCTTATTTAGATAATTATTAATATGTGTATTATCAAAAAAATCACTTAGTATATTGGGATTGACAGAATTAGCTGGATTTTTAGCATAATCATCAATATTTTCAAACACCTTTACAAAATCAACTTTTGAATCTATTTTGATAAATAATTTATATAGTTCAGAATATTTCTCTATAAATTTAGTTTTCTGTCCAACTACTTGATCTTGATCATCTGTTAATTTAATCCATTTTTCATATAAATCATCCTTAGCTTTCTTTGGTCTAGGAGCTTTTACTTTAAATAATAAAATTAGTTGAGCCATATCCATGCAATTTTTCAATGACTCACAAAACTCTTGTCCTGCTGTATCAGTAAAACCATCCAATTCACTGCAGACATCGGTTTCGTTAAGAAGTAACCCTATAGTTCCCGAACCTATTTCTGCAACAGCTAAGGAACCAGATCCAAATGCCCGAACCATTGAAGTCTTAGATATTATTTGAATTGAAGATTTTAAAGCAAAATAACCTGAAACTATGCTTGCTACATCAATCAAATTAGCTATATTTTCAGCATCTTGATTAGCAATGTAATTTTCAATAGCATATGCTATGTAAACGTTTGGCACTTCAAGGAATCCATTCTTATCATTATGTTCAATACCTTCTCCATCAAAATAATTATAAAGAATCTCAATTTCAGGAGAAAGAAATTCTTTTCCTAAACCTACCCTAGTTTTACCAAAATAAGAACCTAAATTCTGTTCATCTACATCTTGAACTGAATTACCCTCTATAAAATACAAATTATTCCATGTTCCTCCTCCATTAGAATGGGATTTATAATAAAAATAATCATCGAAATACTTAGTCAAAAAATGAATGCCTATGAATATCATTTGTTCACCATCTATAAGAATTGGTACTGTGTCTTCATCAACTAGATCTATTGAACTCCTGCCTGACAAATAATATAATTCATTTAATTTCCAGAAAAAATTAATTCGATTCTTTCTATTGAGTTTATTTGCTAACCTTCCAACCAACTGATCACCTTCCAAACAATTAATTATTTCCAATGCTTTTGAAGATTCCTTAACATTTAGAATATGTAATAAAGAAGCTGGATTAAAATAGTTATCATTATTAGCAAAATGATCTAATAATTTACATGTTTGATCTGCATTTACAAGTTCAATTGGAAGATATATTAAATGATTTGTTGAAGTTACTATTCCATCAATAACGTCATCTATACTTTTTGTGACACTCGCTATGGGATCATTCCAAATTTGTAAAAAAGCTTGAGCATCGCTTTGATTCTGAGTTATACTAATTTCATTGGTAAGAATAATTTTTAAGTAATCAGTACATCCAGCATAAGGAATTGAAATAATTGTTGCTGAAGGATAATTAGTAGTAAAATCCTCAGCTGGATACCTATGAGAAAAAGAAAATTTATCAGGTTTATAATTTAAACAAACAGGATGATTGTTGACGTTAATATCAATTTGTATCAATTCATCATCGAGAAGAAGAGTTTGACTAGGTTTTAAATTTTGAAAGACGATACCCGGCTCATTAAATGCAAACATTCCTTCTACAACTAAACTTGTTGCTGGAATACGAGGACGAAAACCTATTGGATCATATGGGAATGCATCGTAAAAATAATGAAATTGCTCGCCATAATAAGCATTATTATCGTACCAAATAAAAGGTGTAGTAATGTTATAATCATTTGCATCTGAAGGTACCTCAACCTCGCCTTTAATCACTTTTTGAGAAATTAATTGATTTAGAAAAAAAGCAGCTTGATTTCTTCTTGTTTTTAAGGTTTGAAAAAAATCTACTTTAATACATGGATTATTCAAATTATCAAAAAAAACAAACAACCTTCTCCATTTTCATCGACTTGTAAATAAGCTTTAATTGCTCCATTTTGATATTCGTCATGATAATTTAAAAATGTCTCTAAATCAATACTATTTTCCGATTCACAAAAGTTATCAACAAAAATGCCTCCTCCTTCAGGATTACACGAACAACTTTCATCTAAAATATTAGTAAGATATTGATGAATACTATTAATTTCTTCTTCCTCTCCATCTAGCTCAATAGTTAAAGTATAATCTGAATTAGAATATGCCGTTTCTAAATTACATGCATTACTCTTTTCATTTGAATCTGGATCGATTAAAGCAGGTGCACTTGATACCACAGGAATACAAACAAATCCATTATTTTCAAGTTGTTCAATTAAATTCTCATCTGTTAATTCTTTAACGTCAATTGATAACACCTTAGAAC
>CAZMKA010000274.1:0-3574 GCA_964566605.1 uncultured Saprospiraceae bacterium
CTCCTCACCGGTGTGGTTAGCGAGACGCTGGCTCAACACTATGAAGCGCAGGGGTACCAAAAGGCAGCGGACTTTACCCGCACCTGGATGGAGCCAATGGTTGAAACCTCGCTGGTGCTGGAAGGAGCTTCTGCTGCTTCAACGGCAGGAGCTGGAGTTGGAGCAGCAGCTTTAGACGATTTAACAGATGGATTGAATTCACTTGTCAATTCTGGAACTAATCTTACAAATTATACGAGGCTTATAAGTGATTTAGAAAAAGGTGGAAATTTTGCAGAAGGGGCTGGATGGGTTCAAAAATATATAGTAGGAAATACTTCGGAGTTTGCTGGTAAAAATTTAGAGTTTGAGGTTGGTGTTATTTCTGGAAGAGTAGATTTAAAGGTTGGTAATATTTTATACGAATTTAAATCTGTCGGTAGTTTACCACCAGGAAGCTTTACGAGTCAAGTTGCAAGAGATTTACAAAATGTTACATCTTTTGATCAGATGAAGTGGTATTTCGATGGCAATAAACTACCTAACGGAATTTCACAAGCTGATAAAGATGCAATGCTTTCAGCTTTGGATAATATGAATTTAAATCAAGCTACTATTGATAAGTTTGTTCCGGGCGGTACTGTTCAAGATGTTGTAGATGGAATCGAAAATGTATTTTCGCAAATATTTGAAGTTAAATGAATTGGGAATTAAAAAATGTTATAGAAGAGTTTAAGGATTATTCTTATCAACATTGGATGAATGGAATACGTTTAGGCTTTTTGATTTACTTCTCAAAAGAGAGATTGCAAGTTTTAAACTTAGATACATTTGAAGATTCTTTTAATGATAACATCTTAGGGGATAACGTAAATTATTTTATCGCTAATAACGAAATTTATTTTAGAAAGGGAAAAAGTTTATACCATTTGAATCTTGAGTCAGATTCGGCGACTGAGGTCTGTACAACAAAAGAGGATTATATAACATTGTTGAATGATTCTTATTGCTTAGGAAGAACTGTGACTCGTCGTCCAAGAAGCTATAAATCATCTTTAATCAGGATGAAAGAAAATGACGTCGTGTTTGAATGGGAAGATAGCAGTATGCCGATTTATATTACTCAGTCAAATATTGTGATTTTTGAAAATAAATCAAATCTCTTGTTAAAAGGGTTCGATATTAAAGAAGACAAAGAGGTTTGGTCATTACAACTTTTTGGAAATCCAACTCCTCGCTTTTATCAATATTTATCAGATGATCTTTTTTTAATAATGCAATGTTATGACACAGATCATCCTGTAGATAAGCGATATGAATTATGCGGAGTAAACACATTAACAGGAGAAATCCTTTATAAATTAGATGTAGGGAGTTTTAATAAGTTAGTTTTAAATAATGAACAGAAATTGTTCGGATTAAAAGGCCAGCAATATTTAAGTGTGGATCCACTTGCAGGTGAAATATTAGAATCGAAAGATATTGAAGAGCTTGACAAGCTGTGGGCTGATATTGGAAACCAAAGTATTACAGATAGTGATATATTTTTTATTGTTTTTGGTAAGCCGTTAGTAGGTCGGTTTAATATCAAAACTCAAAAAGTAGAAGATTTTATAACTATTGATGTTGATGATAGTAAGGTTGACATGACTCAGCCTTTAGGTGTTCCTTTTTATCATAATGAGAAACTCTATGTTAGAGATAACAGTGGAGTAATGCATATTCTTCAGAGAGAAGGTCACCCAGCATAAGCAGCTTTAGCTTTGTAGTCTCTGATCGACATATCAATAAAGAAATAAAGCTTCTCTCTAACCTCAGAGGGAAGCTTTTGTAGTTCTATGACTCTATTAAGTGTAGTAGCATCAACTTCCATATCTGTAGCACCGACCAAATAATCTAAAGACACTTCGAGAATCTGAGCCAGCTTGGCAGCAGTCTCAATAGATGGCTTCATCTCATCACGTTCGTATCTGCCGATAACTGGACCTTTAGTGTTTAACTCCTTAGCGACTTCTTCTTGAGATAGCCCCTTCTTCTTCCTTGCGTCAAAAAGTCTTTTTCCGAAACTCATAAGTGCTTAATTGATAGTAAAAAACTCAATAAAAGCAAAGATACAGAATGTAAAAGTGTTAATCAAAGTGCTTAGGTTTTGTTCTTTAGAATGTATCCATTACCTTTGCAACTGATAAGTTCTATTAAAATTTTTTTGACTTTAACATTTTAGGCATGGAAATCAGCCAAATCAAGACTCAGTTAAGCATCCAAACGGTACTCAATCATTACAATCTATCACCAGATAGAAACCAACGCCTTTGCTGTCCGTGGCACAATGATAAAACTCCATCACTACAGATTTATCCAAAGACAAATACATGGACTTGCTTTAGTAGTAACTGTAATGCAGGAAGCGGCGACACAATAGAGATGATCCAAAAGATGGAAAAGTGTACTAAACACGAAGCATTGAAGAAGGCAGCTGAACTATGCGGAGAATTCAAAACAACTCCAAGCCTATCGGAGACCTTCAATAAGTTGAGACAGAGCTTGCACAGAAGTAAGAACGCCATCACATATCTGAAAGACCGCAATATCAATGATCCAGAATTAGAAATCGCCTACAATCACTACCAAACAGAATATAAGCAGTTGCAAAACTGCATCATCTTCCCACTCAAAGACAAGTCTGGAAATATCAGCTCACTTTATGGAAGATCTATTGCAGATAAAAAAGGAAGCAATCACTACTATCTAAAGAACAGAAAAGGACTTTATCCAAGTTATCCGAGTCAGGAAACCCAAACCATAATACTCACAGAAGCGATAATCGATGCAGCTACATTATTGATTCACCTGCCTGACGGCAAGGCAGGTACAGATTATACAGTTCTCAGTCTGTACGGTACAAATGGTTGGAATGAAGAACACAGCGAAGCAATCAGAAATCTCAAAGACTTAGAAGAGATCATCTTTTTCATGGATGGAGACGAAGCAGGAGATAAGGCAATAGAAACCTATGCTCCATTAGTTAAAGCTATGAAACCATCTATAAAGATCAGCAAAGTAGCGACTCACAAGAACGAGGATATTAATAGCTTGGTCATTAGCCACGAACCAGAAATATTAACTCATCTAATCAATGAAAGAACCTTTCTTTATTCAACTGAATCAGCCTCGCAGAGAGTTGAGTCGGTAAGCACCGACAGGCAATCAAAAGAGACAATTGAATCAAATCTAATTTTAGATACAACTAATCCAGAATATATATTTACAGAAGTTGGAGAGCTTCGCTTCACCATCATGGGAGGAATAGGATTATATCCATTAGACAAGATGAAAGTCACTCTAAAGATCGAGAAGATCGGCAGCAATAGACCACTACACCGACTGCGACAAACGATAGATTTATACCAAGATGATAGCGTAGAGAAGTTAGCCAGAAAGGTAGCAGAACGATTAGAAATAGGCTCAACCAAAGTACATGAAGCATTACTACAATTAACCGAGCTGATAGAAGAGTACAGACGAGAACAAATCGAAGCTAACAAAGTCAAAGCACCAGAAAAGAGAATCCTCACAGAAGCAGAGCGACAAAAGG
>CAZMKA010000275.1:0-3546 GCA_964566605.1 uncultured Saprospiraceae bacterium
TATGTAAAATAGCTTTGAAGTACTTTTTTAATTGTAATTATAAAGAGCCTTTAGCACACCATTCCTAGGTTTTATGCTTAAGCAGCATTAAGTACATCCCTTACTTGAAGTAATATTGTACTTCGATGTGGCTGAGCACATCGTACTTTATTAGGATCAAGATTAAAAGTTGGGGGGGATTTGAAAAAGAGGTCTATAAGCTAGATCTTTGTTAAGTGGAAAAAGAACTTATAGAATTATTATTTCCTGAAGGCTTATTAGATTTCTTCAGTGTAAAGCGATTAGAAAAAAAAGAAAACAGCTACGTTTTTTATTTAGACGAAAAGAATATTAAACCAGCCATACATTCAGAAAAAGAATTGGAATCAAAAGGGTTCTACAATGAAGAGAGTATGACAGATTTCCCCTTGAGAGGGAAACGATGTATACTCAAGCTTCGGCGAAGAAAATGGATAGATAAAAAGAGCAAAAAGATTATAAATAGAGATTGGTCACTTGTAGCTAATGGCACCCGTATTACTTCAGAGTTTGCGGCTTTTTTAAAAGAACTTAATAGATACAACACCAGTAAGTTGTAAACTGCTGGGAGATTTATTTGGAATAGATGGGAAGCAATTACAGTCACAATACTACTTTCATCTAAGCGATTATCAAATTTGGAATCAAAAAGAACACGCTGATAAATGGATGTTATTCCCACAAAATTTAGGGCCAAATTTAAGCATTGATGAAACAAGCCTTAGCCGAGGAGAACTATATACAATTATTACAAATAAAGAAGCTAAGTGTAAAAAGGGGGCTTTGGTTGCTATGGTTAAAGGAACTGTTAGTAAAAATGTAATTGAAGTGTTGAATGAAATACCCCAAGCGGATCGGCATAAAGTATTGGAAGTAACAGCCGATCTAGCCCCATCAATGAATCTAATAGCAAGACGATCGTTTCCTTGCGCTACAATAGTAGCAGATCGGTTTCATGTACAAAAATTAGCAGCAGATGCTGTTCAAGAACTGAGAATTAAATTGAGATGGGAAGCTATTGAACAAGAAAACAAAGAAAGAGAACTAGCAAAACAAACAGGTGAAACGTTTAAAGCGAATTTACTCCCTAACGGAGATACGGTCAAACAACTTTTGGCAAGAAGTCGTTATTTACTTTTTAAAAGTGAAGATAAGTGGACTCCAACTCAAATTTATAGAGCTGAAGTACTTTTTGAGCTTTATCCAATGCTCAAAAAAGCCTATGAATTAAGCAGGTCTTTGGCATCAGTATTTAATCAAAGAACAACTAAACAAATTGCATATAAAAAATTAGCCTTATGGTATCAAGAAGTAGAATTAGCTCCTTTTAAGTCATTTAAAGTAATAGCAAACACAATAGAAAACAATTACGATCAAATATTAAACTACTTTAACAATAGAAGTACCAACGCATCTGCAGAAGCTTTTAATGCGAAAGTTAAAGCACTAAGAAGACAGTTTAGAGGTGTTAAGGATGTATCTTTTTTTCTTTATAGATTAGCTAAAATTTATGCTTAGCCCCCAACTATTCGGTTTGATCCCGTATTACAGTTGACGGAAAAAGCTTAGAATTCAGTTTAAAAAGAAAAGTCTCAGTAGTAAACTGGGACAAGAAAAGTTCCAAGCTTAAACGAACAGCACCAGGAGCCAATCAACTAAATCAATACCTAGACCAAGTAAGATCTGAAATATTTAACGCTTATGAAGAACTGAGAAGAGAAGGTAAAGTCATATCCTCTCATTCAATCAAACAAAGATATTTTGGAGAAGATGAATTAAAAAGGACATTAGTTGATTTGATTGAATACCATTACAAACTTTCAGAGAAAACATTAAGTGCCGGCACACTAAAAATGTATAGATCTACGAAAAATTACATCTTATACTTTTTAAAAAAAGAGTATAAATCGCCAGATATATTTCTAAGTCAATTAAGCTATTCCTTTATAACTAAACTCGATATATTCCTCAGAACACATAAACTTCCTAATGCAATACGTCAAATGAGCCATAACAACGTTATGAAGCATATTCAACGATTACGAACGATAATATTGCTAGGGGTTAAGCTCGAATGGATCTCAAAAGACCCATTCACTAGTTTTAAGTTTACTTTTAAAAAATCAGAGCGATCATATTTACCAAAGGAAGAATTAGCAATTTTGGAAGGTGCTAAATTACCTTCTCTGAGACTAGAAATGGTTAAAGACTTATTTGTATTCAGCTGCTATACCGGGCTATCATATATAGATGTAATAAACCTAACTCATGATCATATTACCAGGGGAATTGATGGTAATAAATGGATATACACTTATCGAGCAAAAACAGAAATATCCGTCAAAGTACCATTATTGCAACAAGCAGAATTCATTATTGAAAAGTATAAAGCAGATCCTCGAGCAATTAATAGAGGTCATGTGTTTCCAAAGATATCCAATCAAAAGATGAATGCTTATTTGAAGGAAATTGCTGAGTTACTTGAGATTAAGCAGAAGTTGACATTTCATGTAGCACGTCATACATTCGCCACTTCGGTTACATTAAGTAATGGAGTTCCCATAGAAACAGTTTCAAAGTTGCTAGGACATACGAATATAACGACAACACAGATTTATGCTAAAGTTATTGAGAGAAAGGTTAGTGAGGATATGAAAAGCTTGAAGAATCTTTTATCACCTTCATCTAAAAAAGAAAAAAATGCAATATAACCCCCTCCTCCTACATCCCTTTAAGAACATATTCAATATCCTTCTCTGCTTCCTCTATCTTCTTAGTAACCCGAGCGAAGAAAGTCCTTCTATCACGTTGATCCCGTGCAGAAATACCAGAAGACTTATTAATAATATTAGAAATCCATTGATTCGAATATCTACCAAATTCCTCTTGTTGAGTGTGAATGAAGTTCGGACCATCGTATTTGATGAAGCTGTAGGTCATGGAACCAGTATTAAAGATTAAGCCGTCAGTACCGTCGTGAAGCTCATTGTAATAAACATCAATAGAAGACTCGAAATTAGAAGAAGACCTAAAACGTTTTGACCCATTTTTACAAAAATCTTGAAGAGAATTATTTAAAGCCTTTACATCCTCAATAAGTTTAAGAGCATCATCAAGATTTTCAAAGCTTCTAAGTTGTAAGAAATATTGAATTTGTTTAAGAATTGGAGTGAATAGATCGTCCGTCCATATTTCAGTGGAGGGGATACTATAGTAAAGTTCACCAATAGATTTGGTCAACCTATGAATACTCTCATTAACTTCGTATGAACCTAGGTTGAATAATTGGTCACTTGATCCATAGTTCCAAAATGTCTGTTTCCAATAGAATAACTTAAAGTGATATAAATTGGGAAAGTTAGCATAATGAAATAAAGGCAATTCATTTCCTATGGAAGTTGATGTAATACCAGGAGCCTGATTAAAATTCTTTAGAATATTGATAACATTCTGCAGGTATTGCTCATAGCTAGCAGGAAGTTTACGCATTGCGTCAGACCTAAAAGTAACACGAGCATAGCTAGGCAT
>CAZMKA010000276.1:0-3537 GCA_964566605.1 uncultured Saprospiraceae bacterium
GATATTTAACCCTACCTCTCAAATGGAAAAATTCGATAAGAATAAACAATATGTAAAGAAGTGGGTGCCAGAATATGGAACTTCAAGTTATGTAGAACCGATTGTTGATCATAAGTTTGCGCGTGAAAGATGTCTTAATAGATATAAAGAAGCACTGAACTAAAGGGCTTTAAAATCTTAAAGTCTCAAGAAAACTTTTTTGTTTAAGTTTTTCATTTTAGTTTTACTCGAAACATTTTTAAAACAATGAAACTTTAAACACGCACTGAAAAGAATCTATGGAGTATAATTCTATACTCTCTTTATGATATTTTATAATAATTAATATACATTCAATTATCAAATGAGATACTGAATGAACCTGTTTTTATAATATAGATCAATCAGTTAGTTGAAGTTTTATCAATAACTTTTATATGAAAAATATACTTTTACTATTTTTATTTATCTCTATCTCGTTTAGTGCATTTGGGCAAAGACCCAATGTTAAAAACAAAACAATCAAAATTCAGTACGCGGCTTTACCCTATAATTATGTAGAACCTGAACTGAGAACATTTAGTGTATCAGGACCTAATACAGACAATATTGCATTATATGGATGGGAATTTAAAGAAGAAGGTGGAACCGTTTTGCTTAAAAATCAAAAGCGAGGTTTCGGTGTTGGTCAAAGTACTTCTGATAAAAAAGTAACACAAACAAAAAATAAGGAAGGTGAAGTTACAAAGACGACAACAACTTATTTCGTAAAGTCAGTGACAACGGGAAAGTGGAGGACTACAATTAATGGACCTAGAAATGAATTGCTAACAGAAAGACAAAAAGAAAGATTAGCTGAAAAGAAAGCTAAAGAAGAAGCTAAGAAAAAGGAAGAGAAAAAAGAAGAAAGTGATAATCCGTTTTTAGCAAATGTTGAAGTTGAAGAGGAAGAAGAAGTTGCTGCAAACAGAGAAGGCTATAAAACATATTATTACAATCAAGAAAGAAAGTACAACTATGAAACGAGTAAGCTTAAAACATTAAGTGCTGCAGTTGCTGCTTATAAAGCAGATATTGATATTCAAGTAGAAGGGTTTCGTGATGAGTATAATAGCTCAATGAGATCATATGCTCAAAGTCAATTAAATCGTAACTATGGATATACTCCAACTAAAGCTTCGGCACGATTTAAAATTGTTGGTGGTAAAAAACACCCTGAATTTAAAAACTCTCAAGATGCACATGCTGCGTTAACAGTAATATTGGGTAAAATGAAATTCAATGAGCCAATTGATCAAGTAATCACAGAATCTGCACCAGTAATAAATTACTATGTAGGTCTTAAAGACAAGTATACAGGTGATAAGAAGCCAGAGAAAAAAGTTAGGATGATGGCTTTATATAATCTTGCGCAATATTATTACTACACAGATCAACTTGAAAAATGTAAAGAATATGCACAAGTGCTGATTGATACGAAATTAGATAAACCAGGGGGAAAGAGATTTTTAAAAGATTGTGAAGACCTTGAAAAGCAACTAGCTCATCATAAGTTGGAAACAAGACATATTATTTTGGAAGTAGATGAATCTACTTTAGAATTCGCAGAAGAAGAGGGAGAAGAAGAAACAGAAGAAGCAGATTCTGGTAATAAGTAATAATTGTAGAATCAGTATCATTAAAAGATTATAACGTAGGCTTTCTCAATCGAGAAAGCCTATTCTGTTTTTATGATTTAATTGGAGGTTTGTTAGTAATGAATTCCAAGATTTTTTCTTGATCATCTGTATTTAAGATGAAATTGTTGTAATCTTTGTTTTTACTAAGATTTTTGATGAGCGGCATAACTGGAAGTTTTTGATTATAATATTCTTCACCATAAAATACCATAGGGCTAATAAAGTCATAAGTAACATAATGGTTTTGGGCAGCATCAGCAAAAACTTCTTGGATAGTTCCTGCACTACCAGGACAAAAAATAATCCCATGTAAACATATAGCTAGGAGTGTCTCCTCTCGTACAGCATTAGAAAAGTATTTAGCAATATATAACGAGAAAGCATTGCTAGGTTCATGTCCGTAAAACCATGTTGGAATTGATAAACTCTCCATTCCATTTGGAAATTTAGCTATTATATTTTGGGCGTAAGCCTCATACTTTTCATCAGTATAATGAGCTTGTTCTGCTAAATAATTGATGGAAGAAATTAATTCAGACTCCTTATAGTTCGCAAAGTATGCGCCCATGTTAGCAGCCTCCATGATTCCTGGACCTCCTCCTGTTATGATAAAATAGCCCTCTTTAGCTAGTTTATATGCGAGAAGTGCTGCATCTTTAAATTCCTTACTATCTCTTAGCACACTGTGTCCTCCCATAAACCCAAGACATTTTCTTTCATTATCAGTTTCTAGAATATCTTGTAATGCTTCATCTATAGCATGATCATGAGAACGTTGATATAGTGTTTCGTTGATATTTCTAATATTTCTATATTTCGAAAAATGATTGTAAATACTTAAGTCGATTGTTTGGCCATTATCTAGTTTATTTAGTTCTTCGTAAGTGTAAAGAGAATTCCTGTAAACTTGATAAGGTAAACCATGAGGTTCATTGAATATCATAGAGCATTTCGAAATAAGAGAACTTAAGTCTTCAGCATTAAATTCACATCCTATAAAAGTAGAGTGGTCGACATTAATAGTGTCCCAAGGGATATTTTTGTCTTTAAAATTTAGGTTTCTTATTGTGCAGTTAGTCAGGTCGTGTTTTTTATCGACAAACTGTTCAAAGTTTCTTATTTCTTGAATTTGAACAGGTGTTTAATCACATTGAAATTTATTCATTTTCTATTTTTATATGTTCTAATTTTTCTAAAAACCATTGTTTTGATTGCAAGGCAGGGGTGTTAATAATATCTTTTTTAAGTTTAGGAAGAATTTCAGGTTGGTAACGGCCTTTGTGAAGCAATTTTACAAATTTTATTAATTTCTTGTAATCGTTACGAACTTTATCAGTTAATCCAGGAGTTCGTCTTAAGTAAGCAGTAAATGTTTCAGCAAAATTTAATAGAGCTTCTTCTTCGTATTGTTCATAATATGCTACAAGTAACATCGTTTTACTCATTCTTGTGTATAAAGGTTCGTCATATTCGACTTCTCTTAAAGTTTCAATTAGTTTGTCATAATCTTTCTTGTAGAAGTAATATCTTGCCATATTGTATTTGAAAGCATTTTCGCGTTGATTCTGCTGAATGAGTTCAATGTTATTATTGATAAAGTCTTTAGTCCACTTAAATCGCTTAAGTCTCAATGCACTTGATACAATATTTCTAAATTTGGAAGTTGATAGTAAACCTTTTTCAAGGATAGCTTTTGATTCAATACCTAAAATACTTACATCTAAGTATTCTTCGAGGAATTTAGCTGAACCTTTATTTACTTGCTTTACAGCAAAATTAATTATGGAAGAGTACACTACATTTTTTTCGAAAGGATCAAATATGGATAAGTGTTTATTGATAAGATCTTTAAGGTTATAATATGCATGTACATCTGTAT
>CAZMKA010000277.1:0-3536 GCA_964566605.1 uncultured Saprospiraceae bacterium
TCGGTTATAAATACGAATGGGAATTATGGAAATCAATATGCGCTATCCCGTCACTACTCTACCCCAACACACAACATACTAATAACGAAGCACTTAACGTAAATGACCTAAAGCCAAAAAGACAGCAAATACTTGGTAAAAACCTTAGTGTTTCATACAGGAACAATCTAGTTATGGTTCGCGGGCATATGCAGTATCTTTATGATATTTCGGGTAGACGATATTTGGACACTGTTAATAATGTTGCTCATGTAGGACATGAAAATCCACTTGTAACTAAAGCTGCAATAAATCAAATCCCGTTACTTAATACTAACAGTCGTTATCTACATCCAGAAATATTAGATTATGCAGAGAAACTACTTGCTAAATTTCCCGATCATCTTACGCGAGTATATTTCACGAATTCAGGTAGTGAATCCAATGAATTAGCACTACGTTTAGCTAGCTCAAAGACTCATGCCAATGAGAAATTAGTTCTTAAAATGGGATATCATGGTAATACTAAAGGTACTGTTGATTTGAGTTCATATAAGTTTGAAAGAAAAGGAGGAAAAGGTATACAAGATTCTATTTCAATGATGGATTACTATGGTGATGAAAATAACAATGACAAGAATCGTTATTTAGGAGAACTAGAAAACTTAATTGCAGAAAAAGGGCCATTGACTTTTATACATGAAAGCATAATGAGTTGTGCTGGTCAAGTAGAATTGGATAGTGAAGTATTAAATGAAATGTATAAAAGAGTTCAAGAAAAAGGAGGTGTTTGTATAGCAGATGAAGTTCAAACAGGATTTGGGCGAGTAGGACATTCATTTTGGGCGTTTCAGTTGCATGGTTTGCAACCAGACATTGTAACAATGGGCAAACCTATAGCTAATGGACATCCTGTGGGAGCTGTTGTGTGTACAGAAGAACTGGCGGAGAGCTTCGATAATGGAATGGAATATTTCAATACATATGGAGGTAATCCAGTGAGTATGAAAATAGCGAATAAGGTACTAGAAGTAGTGAATGAATCAAGACTAGATCGACATGCGATTGAAATAGAAAGAATCTTTTATGAATGTGCAGAGAAGCTCGTGTTGCCGGCTGATGTGGAGGCTAAGTCTCGTGGAAAAGGGATGTTTTTGGGGATAGAGTTTATGGAAAGCGGGAAAGAGGCAACGAAGTTTGTGTCCTTTGTCAAGAATAGAATGCGAGAGCGAGGTTTTCTTATGAGTAGTGATGGATTACATGAAAACGTAATTAAGATTAAACCACCAATGGTATTTAGCGAAGGGGATATGCGGAAATTGTTTGAAAATATTCAACGTGTGTTCAACGAGTATGTTAAACTAAAATAGATTATTATACTTTTTTGAAAACATAAACAATACTGCTGCATTGATTTACATCTTTTGCTGCTTTATTGTAGGATTTAAAACCATTCCAAAATCCAGAAAATAATTTGCTTTTTCCAGTCTTGTATTTTTCACTTAGTAATGAAACATAAAAGGAATCAAAAGGCATTTTCTCTTTTGTCAGCAAATCAAACCCATGTTTAGAAGCGAAAGCAACTATGCTTGCCGGACTGAAATGCCATAAATGACGAGGAACATCATAAGCAGCCCATTCAGGTCCATAATGTTGAGCATCTAGAGAAGTGTAATTAGGTACAGCAATGACTAGAGTACCATCATTATGAAGTAATTGATGAAATCGTTTAAGATATTCTTCGGGATGGTACAAGTGTTCCATCACATGCCACAATGAAATTACAGAAAAAGAATGATTAGCCAATGTTCCATCTGTCAATGCAGACGGTTCATATATATCTAAGTTCCATTTTTTTTTGGCGTAAGCCCTCGCATCTGCATCTATTTCTATTGCTTTGACACTTTTACCTTGAGCTTTTACATAAGCTGGGAAATATCCAGTTCCACATCCATAATCTAGTAAAGTACTAGCTTTTGCAAATTTATTAACCAGATTATACTTCCTTTTTAGCATAACAGAACGCACACTGTGGTACAAGTTATTCACTATACCTTTCTTAGTGTCCGAGTGTGAAATATACTCTTCACTTTTATAATAAGGAGCTATATCTTCTTGACTAGGAACATTTTGAGTGAATTGCAATGTACAATCATCGCATTTCCAAACCTCAAAAGACTCTTGACTTATTGAATAATCCTTCGTAGTGAAACTGTGCTTAACAGCTTTACTTTCGCACAAAGGGCATGAAGTATAAGAGATAATGTTCATGGCACCAATGTACTATTTAATATGTTAAATTTTGGGGTTAAACCCCAAAAACATACAAAAGCTATTCTAGATTAAGTTTTAAGCATCAACTACTTCAACTCCTTTCCAAAACGCGACTCTATTTTTAATAACTTTAGCTGCATCTTTTGGGTTTTCATAGTACCAAACTGCATCTGGATTTTGTTTATCATTCACAGAAAGTGTATAATAATTAGCGGTTCCTTTCCAGTGACAATTTGTCTCAGTTGAAGATTTTTTAATAAATTCTTGATTCAGAGCACTATGCGGAAAATAATGATTTCCTTCGATATTGATAGTGTTATCAGACTCTGCGATAACTACGCCATTCCATATTGCTTTTTTCATAACTTATTTATTTGTTATAAACTAAATGGCTATTTCCTCTTTTTGTTTTTCTTCTTTTTACTTTTTTGTTCAAGTTCTTGAGATAATTTCATCAACTTTTGCCAATCTTCACCTTGTTCTTCACTGAAAAGAATGGTTTCTTCGTAATCTTCATTTCCGATTTCAAGCCTTTGAATCTTTTCTCCTATATATTCTTCAATATCTTTAATTAGGTGTTTTTCATGCGGACTTGCAAAAGAAACAGCAAATCCTTTCTTACGTATTCTTCCTGTTCTTCCTATTCTATGAACATAAGTTTCAACTTGTTCAGGGATATCATAATTTACAACATAAATCACATCTTTGATGTCAAGACCTCTTGCGCCTACATCAGTAGAAATTAATACTTTTATAATACCTTCCTTAAAAAGATCAAGATTCTGAACGCGTTCTTCTTGTTCCATATCTCTGTGAATAAGAACACTAGCTAAGCCGACACGCTCCATCGCTCGGAATACTCTCTCAGCCCGTACTAAAGTCCTTACGAATACCATGATTTTACTTTCCTCATGTTCTTTTATCAAGCGTTCAAGAAAGAAACGTTTATCATCCATTTCAATTAATGCAACAGAATGTTCAATATTACCCGCAATAGGATTTTTAGGGGAAATCTGAATTCTTATGGCTGATTGACGAACCAATGAGTAGGCTATTTTTTTTATGTAGTCGTTTATTGTTGCGGAAAAGAATAATGTTTGACGATTGTGGGGTAATAATCGTACAAGTTGTTTTATATCTTCTATAAATCCTAGATCAAGCATTTGGTCAGCTTCATCAAGAATCAAGCTTCTTATTCTGTGTGTTTTTACATAACCCTGAGAAATCAAATCAAATAATCGTCCAGGAGTCGCTACCGCTATATCTACCCTATTATCTAAAGC
>CAZMKA010000278.1:0-3527 GCA_964566605.1 uncultured Saprospiraceae bacterium
ATTGCAGCCTTAATAGGATGGAGCACAGGTTTCGACATTGAATGGCATTGGGAAAAATTAAGAAGATTCATTAAAGATAATCCCGACTATAAAATGGATAATCTCCAAGAACTCCAAAAACATATCCCGAATGGTGAATTCACCACAGATTTCAGATATGCAGTTGGTGCATTGATTTGCCAAAGAATCATTGACAAAGAAGGAATGGAAGGTGTTTTTGAAGCCTTAGTAGCTGGTCGAACGGATGAAGATTATTTTGGGGTCTTAAAGCAAAAGTTGAATTTAAATAGGGAGGATTTTGGAGATTATGTGAAAGCGGAAGTTTTGAAACTGGAACCTATTTCGGATGAGCAGCTAGAGGAGTATAGGTATTGATTTAGCGTGGTTTGGTTTTTGGGCTTAAGCCCAAAGAAAAAGATAATAAACTGCATTTCCTTATATTGCACCTTTTATGAACAAATATTTTACTTCCATTATTTTACAATCAACTGGAGCTTCCTCTATGTACGAAAAGGAAATGATTCAGGAATTGTGGAGTGGTTATGGTAGAATTATGCGGATAGGCTTAGAAAATGCATCTACGAAAAGTGTAGTGGTGAAGCATGTTCAAATGCCCATAAATAATAATCACCCTAGAGGATGGAACTCAGACATTGGGCATCAACGTAAGCTGAAATCGTACCAAGTAGAAACGACTTGGTATAGTTCATACAGTAAACAAAGTGCTGCACGTCTACCTCAATGTTTAGCGTTGGAGACGAAAGATGATGAAGTGTTGATTGTTATGGAGGATTTAGATGAGAAGGGTTTTGACTTGCGCAAACGATCGGTTAATTGGGAAGAAATAAAAGCATGTTTAGAATGGTTGGCGAAGTTTCATGCAAGTTATATAGGAAGTATTCCCAACGGGCTTTGGGAGGTAGGAACTTATTGGCATTTAGCTACTAGGCCACATGAATTAGCGATTTTGGATGATCATAAGCTAAAAGAAGCAGCTACGCTTATTGATGAAAAACTAAATGCTTGTACCTACAAAACCTTTGTGCATGGAGATGCTAAACTAGCAAACTTCTGTTTTTCAAGATCAGGAGAAGTCGTTGGCTTAGACTTTCAATATGTGGGAGGAGGTTGTGGAATGAAAGATGTTGCTTATTTCATAGGAAGTTGTTTGGACGAAAAAGATTGTGAGCGACTAGAGGAACAAATTCTTGACACCTACTTTAATTATTTGCAATGTGCATTGCCTGTAAGGAATGAAGCATTAGAAAAGGAATGGCGCTCATTATATCGAGTGGCTTGGGCAGATTTTCATCGTTTTTTAAAAGGATGGAGTCCTGGTCATAGGAAGATAAACAGTTATAGTGAACGCATAACAGCAGAAGTTATTAATACCATAAAATGAGTCAAAAATCATATCAAGCAAAATCCATTCGTACTTTTATAGGAGCCAAGAATTACGAGGAGTCTAGGAGATTTTATAAAGATCTAGGTTTCGAAGAAGTTGTTCTTTTTGATAATATGTGCCTTTTCAAAGTGAATGATAAATTAGCATTTTACCTTCAAGATGCCTTTGTCAAAAAATGGTGTCATAATTCAATGGTATTTTTGGAAGTTGATGATGTAGAGACATGTTATGAAGAAATTCGTACTAAAAAGTTGGATGAAAAATATAAATATGTCAGATTTACTGATATCAAAGTTTATGACTGGGGACGGGAGTTCTTCATGCATGATCCATCAGGTATTTTATGGCATTTTGGTCAGTTCAACGATTAAGACACATGGCCCGTTTAAAGAATGCAAAGGACTATAAAAATCAAGAAGAATGAACCTAGATGAGTTAGCAGAAAAAGCTATTGCAGCAGCCTTATCAGCGGGTGAAATAATTCAAAAATATAAGAATAAAGATTTTGTTGTTGAAAAAAAAGATGGCGTAAGGAGTTTTGCTTCGCAGGTGGTTACAGAAGCGGATTTGGCTTGTGAAAAAATCATTCTTTCTCACTTACTTCCTACTTGTGAGGAGTATGATATAGCATTATTATCGGAAGAGACAGAAGATGATGGAAGTCGATTCGAAAAAGATTTTTTCTGGTGTATTGATCCCATTGATGGAACGCTTCCTTTCATTAAGAAACAAGCTGGCTTTTCCGTATCTATTGCTTTGGTCGCGAAGGATGGGTCGCCTATTATTGGTGTGGTATTTGATCCTAGTACGAAAACAATGTATCATGCTGTCAAAGGCAAAGGTGTTTTTAAGAACAATGATCCTTGGATTCTTGAACTGAAAAATGAACATTTAAGCTATGTTACTGATCGAACATTAGCTGAAACAACTAATGCATCAGAAATAGCTGATATGTTGAATGAACAGGCAGAGAAATTTGGATGGAAAGGAGTGAAAGAAATAGCTGGGGGAGGATCTGTGTTGAATGCCATTCGTGTATTGGAGAATGGACCTGCTTGTATGCTGAAACAACCCAAAAAAGAGAATGGTGGAGGGTGTATATGGGATTTTGCAGCGACGGCCTGTATATTTCATGAAGCGGGAGTGATAGCAACAAATTTCGAGGGTGGGAGATTGGACTTGAATAAAAAGGATGGTGCGTTTATGAATGATGAAGGTGTTTTTTATGCTAATTTTAGTATGAAGAAAAAACGGTTATAAACGCCATGGAGAAAATTGAAATATTAAAATGGCATAGGACTGTTGAAGCTTTTGACTATTCAATAGCGGTGGATTGGGCAATAGAAAGCTTACAAAACAAGATAGAAACAGAAAATATATTAATACTAGCTTCATTTTTTAAACCAATTGATAAAAATGAGATACAAGACTATGTTTCTGCAGCTCTTAGAGACTTTAAAGAAGATGAGCATTATGAAAACTATTCCTAAAAAGGTAATATTCACTATCATTTAAGTTTGATTCTTAATGGAAAAGAAGTAAGAAAAAACCTATCAATGCTTTATGAAATCGGCAATGCTAATTTTCATGAATATGGCCTTTATCCATTTTTCTTGATTTATCATGCATGGTATAGTTTGGAAGTCGACAACTCTAATCATTACTATGAAGGATTAAATTTGAATAATGCTTATCAAATGCTTTGTGAAGAAGCAAAATACTGGATAGAGGTTTATATTAATAACAGAAACCCATTGAATATGATAGCATTGGATCAGTCAATAAATATAAATACTCAATCAAATTATATTGAATTAGAAAAGGAAATTACATAATTCAATTGATTGGTGGTTGGGGAATTAAATTGAGAAATTTTGAAGTATGTTTAGTTGATAGAAATAGTAAAAGACCTCTTGAACTAAAAAAACTAAAAGTAAAGACACAATCACATTACAAAGGAAAGAGGGCAAAAAATATATGGAGTTTTGAAATATATACCAAATCTATATTTAAAATTGTAATAAAGCACATCGACTCCTTATACGTAAAACACAGCAACTTAAATCTCACTAATTTTCTATATAGCAAACCCAAAGTAGATAATGATTCAATTGAAATTAGG
>CAZMKA010000279.1:0-2858 GCA_964566605.1 uncultured Saprospiraceae bacterium
ATATCAGTTTTTTCAAGTGATGAGAATTTTGATTACACTGTAACTGAAGGTGATTTACTACAAATCAAAGGAACAATAGGGCAATTTAATGGATTAACTCAAATTGAGCCCGATTCATTATCGTTTATTGAATCAGGAGTAATAACTAATATTGATGAAGTTTCAGTAATTGATGAATTAACCGAATCTTCATTTATATTCATCAATCAACCACTTCAATTAGTTGATCCTACCGATTGGCAAGGAGACGGTACAAGTTATTCATTTATGGTTGATGATGGTAATGGAAATCAGTATGAAGTTTTTATTGATAACGATATTGATGCTTCGACAACAGGATATAATGCAGCACCATTTACGTTAAAAGGTATAGGTTCTCAAAGAGATGTTAGTTCTCCTTTTGATAGCGGTTATAGAATTATTCCAAGGTCTATTGCAGATTTTGATTTTATAGTGTCTACAATACCAACTGATATATCAAATGAAATTTATATCTATCCTAATCCAGCATATTCAATAGTTAATATTTCATATGCAGGTCAAATTGAACGAATAGAAGTTTATAACGTTTTAGGTGAACTTGCTGGTATTTCCCTAAACAATTCTATATCTATAGAGCGATTTTCACGAGGACAATATTTTGCTAAAGTATATACAGAAGAGGGGATAGGATTAAAAAAGTTTGTTGTGAATAAATAAATCAGCTCAACAATCGTTTATGCTTTAAAAGTATTAATTAGTCGAAAATGTAGACTTTTTTATATTTGATTCGTTTAAATTGAAACCAAATACTGGTTTTTTACTTTATAATTATAAATAATAAAATAAATAATGAATAAAATATTTTCAATTTTAGCAATTCTAGCTTTAACAGCTTTTACAAGTATTAATGCACAGAACATGAGTTCTGGTGTAATTGTACAAGAATTAACAGAAATCAAAGCGGACGATCCAAACATGGGTGCTCAGCTTGGAATGATGAAAGGGTCTACTAATACTACTTACTTTAATGAAGACAATGTTTTAACTGAAGTAGATATGATGGGTGGAATGATGAAAATGAAGACACTGACTTCAACAAAAGATAGAACAGGATTTTTACTTTTTGACATGGGAATGTTAGGTCTTAAAAACAAAGTAAATATTACAGCAGAGGATGTAAATAGTTCTGAAGAATCTATGGATGACATTACAGTAACTTATGATAAGTCTGATACTAAAGAAATTCTAGGCTATAAGTGCCATAAGGCTATTATTAAGTCTCCGCAAATGGCAGGTGCAGAAATTACAGTGTACGTTACAGAAGATATCACTATTACGGCAGATATTATTCAAGGAATCAGTGGAGATAAAATCAATGGCTTTCCATTAGAGTATAGCATAGGAGGTCCAGGTATGAGTATGGTATATACTACAGTTGAAATAAAAGAGGCAGCTGACAAATCTGTTTTCGATATTGATACTGAAGGGTATGAAGAAATGACAATGGAAGAATTCCAAAAGCAAATGTCCTCAATGGGTGGAGCTGGATTCTAATCAAAAGAAATATATATTCAGGAGGGATAATGTGAATAAACATTATCCCTTTTTTTGTGCTTTATAGTTAGTTAAAGAGCTTATTGTACTAAATACATTAACATTTCATCGTTTTTTATATAAATTGTTGTTAAGATGCATAAAGTGTGGATAATATGTATTACATTTGTGGCGATTACTATCATCTATGAGTTATTATTTTTAAGTATAATTTTTAATTTGTCTTAAGTTACTTTTCAAGTAACACGTTTAATTTTTCTTTAGTCTGGTGGTGTTTTTAATAACAATTTTGATCGTTATGATCAAATGATTTAATTTTTTTTTACAATGAATAATGGTACAGTTAAATTTTTTAATGAATCTAAAGGATTCGGTTTCATCATGCCAGATGATGGAGGAAAAGATATCTTCGTTCACGCTAACGGTTTGAATGATGATATTCGTGAAGGTGACAAAGTGAACTTTGATGTCCAAGATGGCAAAAGAGGTCCTAGCGCAGTTAACGTAACAGTTGTCTAAGGATAGCTGACACAATAAAAAATTTAAGCCTCAAATTAATTTTTGGGGCTTTTTTTTTGGAGTTTATTTGAAAGATTAAATCCATATTACAACTAATAAGCTAGAATAGAGTTACATTTCTTTATTCATATAAGAATTCACTAACTAAAAGAATTTTCTATTATAATTAAGTATAAAAATTCAAACTAATATAATATGTTAGCTAACAAACTAAATGATTTAAAAACAATTCTGGAGCCTTACATAAGAAACCAGGAAGCTTTCAAGAATCTTAATGAAAGTACACATTTTATTAATGATCTAGAAATTAACTCTGCAAACCTTGTTGATGTTATTCTTGATGTTGAAGATAAATATGACATAGAGATAGACAACGATAGCATGGAGAAAATGCAGACAGTAAAAGATGCTTTGGAAGTAATCGAAACAAAGTTAAAAGCATAAATATGATCACAATCATCAGTGGTACTAACAGACCGAATTCAAGATCTAAAATTATATCTGATTTTTATCTCTCAGTTTTAAAAGAGTTCTATTCAGGTAAATTAGCTCTATATAATCTAGAAGATTTACCTACATCTTTGTTTCATTCAAAAATGTATGAATCTGATTTTCAAGATTCTAATCTAAGATCAATTCAAAACGATTATATTATTCCAGCTGATAAATGGATTTTTGTTCTTCCTGAATACAATGGATCTATCCCTGGTGTAATGAAACTTTTTATAGATGCTCTTTCCGTTAAAGATTACAAAGAAACATTTTCTAACAAGAAATTAGCTCTCGTAGGTTTATCTTCAGGC
>CAZMKA010000279.1:2868-3256 GCA_964566605.1 uncultured Saprospiraceae bacterium
ATATAAGGGGACTCGATCATATGACGAATTGTATGAACTACCTAGGAACTGAAGTCTTTTTATCAAAATTACCTATCTCATCAGTTGGTAAATTAATGGATGAGAAGCAGATAACTGATGATGCGACTAAACAATCAATAATAGAACATGCAAAAGCTTTTTTGGCATTTTAGTATTTGTATTCTTTTTCTTTTAAGTTGTAATGATAATCAAGATACTGCCAATGTTAAAGTTCTTCATTATAATCAACCACAAAAGATTACTTCTTTAGATCCTGCTTTTGCAAAAAGCCAGAATAACATATGGGCAGCCCACCATATCTATAATACATTAATTACCTTGGACAAAGATCTTTCTCTTAAAGCAGGTTTAGCTAAAAAATGGGAAA
>CAZMKA010000279.1:3266-3524 GCA_964566605.1 uncultured Saprospiraceae bacterium
TTTCTAAAGATGGCTTAACTTACAAGTTTATTTTACGTGACTCTGTTTTATTTCATGATAATCAATGTTTTAGTAATAATGATGAAAGGATATTAAAAGCTTCAGACGTTGTATTCAGTTTTAATAGAATAATAGATAATAAAACGAATTCTCCAGGATCATGGGTTTTTAAAGGGAAAGTTCACGCAGAAAATCCTTTTTCAGCACCTAATGACTCAACTGTTATTGTCCAGCTATCGAAACCATTCTTACCAATGC
>CAZMKA010000280.1:0-3511 GCA_964566605.1 uncultured Saprospiraceae bacterium
TTCAAGAAACTTATCAAAGGATTGCTTATTTATATGGTATGCAATTTCTTGTAGACCAACGAGTTGAACAAGCTGAAAAATACTTCTTAACAAGCCTAAAAAGATCTGTAGACCCTAAATATACTGCACTTGCAAACTTTCGATTAGCATCAATCTATAATCAAGATTTTGATTATCAAAAAAGTAAAACTTACATGACCAAGTTTCTTAATGAGCCTTTCATTGAATTACCAGCTGATGTAAATAAAGGACATGCTAACTACATACAAGGATATAATTACTTGAAAACAAGCGATTACGCATCGGCAAGAGAATACCTAAGTGTAGCAGCAGATGCTTATAAAGTTTTGGGTCAACCCAATTTACAAATGGATGCATTGTTACGTGCTGCAGATTGTTACTTTAGAATTAATAATTATCAACAAGCAGCAAAACTTTATGAGCAAGCTATAAAACTAAAACGTAAAGGAACAGATTATGCGCTTTACCAAAAAGGAATTCTTGAAGGCCTGCAAGGAAAACCATTCGAAAAGTTGGTTACTCTAGATCAACTTATAGCTGAATATCCGAAATCAAGTCTTGCGGAATTCGCTCTTTTTCAGAATGCTGAAACACTATTGGCAATAAACGAGCCTACTGAGGCACAGCGATCTTTCAAGCAGATTCTCAATGATTATCCTAAGTCTTCTTTGAAGACTAGAGCTTTGCTAAAGCTTGGTTTAATCGCATTCAATCAAGGGAATAACAACGATGCAGTTCGGTATTATAAAGATGTTTTTAATTATAATCCAACATCGAACGAATTACAAGAAGCTATCATTGCACTTGAAGAAATCTATGTTGAGAATCTCGGAAAACCAAACGAGTTTTTCGATTTTGTTGAAGATCAAAGCGGTATTACGATTAATGATTTTGAGAAAGATTCATTAAGTTATAAATCAGGTTCTGTACCCTATGAAAATGGAGAATATGAAAAAGCAATTTCAGCATATAGCAATTACTTACAGCGTTTTCCAGAGGGCTTTAATTTCTTAGCTGCATATTACAAAAGAGCAGAGTCGTTTTTATATTTAAGACGATATGAAGAAGCACGAAATGACTATGAAGTTGTTCTTTCAAAAGGTGTAAGCGATTATTATCTTTCAAGTTTACACAAGTCGGCCGTTATCTCATTTTATCAAGTCAAAGATTATAAAAAGTCATTTGATTATTACAGTTTGTTGGAGGAAATTGAAAAGGATGAGCAATTGCGATATGAAGCCCAAATTGGTGCGTTGAAAAGTGCAATGAATATTGACGATTCAGAGGCACTTCAATATATGAGTGAAAAAGTATTAGCAAATCCATTGATGAAAGAAGAGGATGCATTAATAGCTCGTTATAATTTATCAAAGGTACTTTACATGAATAAAGAATACGATAAAGCAATACCTATAATGAATAAAGTTATTGCCGCTGGAATTTCTGAACAAGCTGCAGAAGTTCATTATATGCAATCGAGTATTTCATATGAAAGAAATCAACTGGAAGATGCTGATTCAAGGATTCGACAATTTATTATTGATTATAAATCATACCCAAATTGGATTGCTAAAAACTTGATTTTGTTGAGCGATGTACTTTTGAAGAAAGAGGACTTATTACAAGCAAAAGCAGCTTTAGAAGCTGTTTTGGAAAATTACTCAGGCGATGAAGAAATTACGAAAACGGCAAATGAACGATTAGCAATTATTGTAAAGATGGAAGAGGAGCGGAACAGAATAGAAGAGCAATCGAATACAAATGAATTGATTTTAGAAAAAGAAAATGGTGGTCAAAATGAATAAGATATTTATAATAATAGCAACTTTATTTGTGACATTTCAACTTGATGCACAGCAAGATTCCATAAAGCAAGGAATTCCTGAATTGCCTGGTGATGAAGTGGAAGTAATAAAAGATTTTGAAGCTCGCTTAGCTGAAACACAAATGTTGAGAATCATACCGCAATCTCCCATCGTTAAGACTATGCCACTTAGCTATAAATATAATGTGGAGCTTAGAAAATTGGAATTGGACTATCTACCACCAGTGATTAGACCAGTTGCATTACCTTCTCTAGATAAAATGCAAGTACGAAATACTTTACTTCAATTAGGTTATGGTTATCCAAGGCTTAGTGAGGGTTTAGCTGTTACGAATTATCAACTGAATGAAAAGTTGAATGTTGGATTAAGGTATAAACATCTTGCTTCAAGTCATAATGAGCGCCTACCTTCAGGTTTTTATCGAAATGATGGAAATTTAAATGCGGCTTATATGTTGGGTGGAGGCGTGAAAGCGCGCGCAGAAGTTGATATGGCGTTTAATAAGAATGAGGTATTGACACAGAGTAAAGATTTTAGAAATGATAGATATGACAATGCATATGGTGTGACACTAGGTGTAGGAAAGAGTATGGCGTCAAAGGGAAATTTGTATTATGATGCTCGTTTTTCAGCTGGTCAATTCCGTGTTAATGATTTAGTTTTGAGTAGTTTTAGAGAGAACAATATAGACCTTAGTGTTGAGGCGGGTTATGTTAAGGATTTATGGCGTGCTGGAGTGAAGACGACTTACTGGAATAGTAGTGCAAATGTTGATTCTTTGTCGAGTTTGAATGCTGTTTTATTGAATCCTTATGGGATTTATGCGGTGTCAGGATTCAAGGTTAATGCTGGATTTACTGCAGTTTTTTCTGAAGAAACAAAGATTTATCCTCAGGTTGAATTGAGCTATTCTGCTATGGGGGATTTATTAGTTGCTAAGGCTTTCGCCCAAACGCGATTCAATCGAAATAATCATCAGAACACATATGTATACAATCCATTTATTAGTCAATTATCTACATACGGTGTAGAACGTCAAATGCAATTTGGTGTAGGAGTTTCAGGACGATCCGAAAAGTGGTCTTATGACGCTGATGTTTTTTATTCTATTCATGAAGATATCCAAGAGTTTTCACTTGATAGCTTAAGTGAAGATTATATTTACAGTGCAGAATTAGTTGATGCTAGAGCATTTAATGTTCGTGTAAGTGGGGATTATCAGGTAGCTAAAAATGTGGGATTGAATACGAGTATATTATATCGAAATTTGATAGATGCTGAAGGAAGTGATATTTTAGGTTATTACGATGTGGAGTGGGAGATAGGTAGTGATTTAAGGTTCTTGAATAATAAGTTTTCGGTTAGCCCAAAAGCTTCATTTTTATTGTTTAATCCTCTTTATTCGGATGAATCCAATGCCAATTTCATAGACCTTCAACTTGACTTGAACTATGATATAAATAAAAAAGTAGGTGTTTATGTAAAAGGTTTCAATTTATTGAACAGTCGCAATGCGAGATGGGAAGGATATGATGCACTGGGAGTAAGTGTTTTAGGTGGGGTACGAGTGATTTTTTAGAGTAGAAATGATATTACGGTATAAAAGTATAAAGAGGCTGTCTCAAAACGAGATAGCCTCTTTTTCTTTTAAGTATGATTGTATG
>CAZMKA010000281.1:0-3511 GCA_964566605.1 uncultured Saprospiraceae bacterium
GGATATTATAAGCCTGACGAGGGCATTGTTGCAAAAGCAATGAGACCTAGTGCGACTTGGAACGGAATTGTAGATAAGATTTAACCCGAATTATGCAATAGACAATCAATTACGGGCAAAACTATCTTTTGCATTTACTAGCGTTTCAGATTCACTAAATAGATGCTGCAGTGTATAAGATTGTCGGATAAGTTTTTGCAGAGCTATTATTAGTATTAGCAGTTAGATAATATTTAATAAATAAAGGCAACTGAAATTTTCAGTTGTCTTTATTTATTATAGCAAGAACAAGTTTTTTTGCTTATTATGTTTATCGAATTGAACTTAATTCGAAAAAATCCATGTCAGTAAAATCTTGATTTTCACCTGCCATAGCCCATATAAAAGAATAGTTAGTCGTTCCTGATCCAGAATGTATGGACCAAGGTGGAGATATAATTGCTTGATTATTATTCACCCAAAGATGTCTTGTTTCTTGAGGTTTACCCATAAAATGCATAACTCCTTGTCCTTCTGCAACATCAAAATACATATAAACTTCACTTCTTCTATCATGCGTATGTGCAGGCATTGTATTCCAAACATTCCCTTTTTGCAAAACTGTTAACCCCATTACAACTTGACAACTCTGAATTCCTTCTCCATGAATGTATTTATAAATTGTTCTATGATTAGAATATTCATTAGAACCTAATGTTACTGGCAAAGCATCCTCTTTAGTATAAAGTGTATTTGGGTAGTTTTTATGTGCTGGTGCAGAAAATATAAAGAAGTGAGCAGTATCTTCTTCACTGTTCGATTTAAAAGAAACCGATTCAGTTCCTCTTCCTAAATACAAACAACTAAGTTTCATCAATTCATATGACTTTCCATCAGCTATTATTTGACCGCCACCCCCTACATTGATTATACCCATTTCTCTTCGTTCAAGAAAAAAAGCACTCTTTAGTTCTTCATATGTCTTCAGTTCAATTACAGCATTGGAAGGAACTATACCACCCATTACCATCCTATCATAATGACTATAAACAAAATTAGCTTCATCCATTTTAAATAAATTTTCAACAAGAAAATTTTCACGTAATTCTGTTGTATTCATTCTCTCCACTTCACGCGGAGAAGACTCATATCTTTGTTTCATAATATTTATATTTTCTATGATTTTTATTTCAATTTTATCTGCCCATCCAGCCACCATCAACTAGTAAAATCTCACCATTTACATAGTTTGATGCTTCCGAAGCTAAAAAGATTGCTGGTCCTTTGAAATCTTCTGGTGTTCCCCACCTGTCTTTTGGGATTCTAGCCAAGATAGATTCATTTCTTTGCGGATTTTCTTGAAGGGCTTTTGTATTATCTGTCTTTATATATCCTGGTGCTATTGCATTAACACATACTCCTTTACCAGCCCATTCATTGGAAAGAGCTTTAACTAAACTTCCTATTGCTCCTTTACTAGCAGCATATCCTGGCACTGTTATACCTCCCTGGAATGTTAAAAGAGAAGCCGTAAATATTATTTTACCACTTTTTCTTTCAAGCATTTTTTTTCCTATCTCACGAGCTAGAATAAATTGAGCATTCAAGTTTACTTCAATAACACGATCCCAGTATTCATCAGAATGTTCAGCTGCAGGTGCTCTTAAAATCATACCAGCATTATTTACTAAAATATCGATAGCAGATATTCCATCATCCTTCATCTTATTTAGAAAACTGTAAATAGAATCACGATTTGAAAAATCAGCTTGATAAGCCTTGAATTTTTTTCCAAGAGCATGAACTTCCTTTTCTGTCTCACTTCCCTCCAATTTGATGGTAGCAGAAACACCTATAATATTCGCTCCTGCCTCGGCAAGTCCCAGAGCAATTCCTTTTCCTATCCCTCGATTACATCCTGTAACTAACGCCGTTTTTCCTGTTAAATCAAATGATTGTAATATTCCCATTTTAGTATTTATATGAATGTTTATATTCTAATATTATTTGTAATATTTCCTTACCAACATTTTCATTTAGCAAGGCTCGACACCCTTTTGAGCTCAGACTCATATTCCTTTCTTTCATTACTATTTTAGTATCCTTAATTTTAAAATCTTCTAAACTTTACTGTTTTTTATAAACCAAACATTGATGGCAACCACAAAGAAATACCATCAAAAAAAGTGACTAACAAAAGGACTAAAACCATAGCAGCTAAAAAGGGTAAAATTGGTTTAATTACTTTCGATACTGATATTTTTGCTACTCCAGCTCCAACAAAAAGTATAGTTCCTACAGGAGGAGTACATAATCCAATACACAAATTAAGAACCATTATTATCCCAAAATGTACTGAATTCATACCTAACTCAGTTACTACCGGAAGAAAAATTGGTGTAAAAATTAAAATCGCGGGTGTCATATCCATAAAGGTCCCCACTACTAATAAAGTCAGATTAATAAGTAAAAAAATCGCTATGGGATTACTAACTGTATCTAATAAAAAACCTGTCATTAACTGCGGTATACTTTCGAAAGAAAACAACCATGACATTGCCATTGAGGTACATATTAAAAACATCACAATAGCTGTGGTTTTTGCACTTTTTAAAAGTATAGCAGGAATATCTTTTAATGAAATCGTTCGATAACTTAGTCCCAAAATAAGTGCATATAAAACAGCAATTGCTGCAGCTTCAGTTGCAGTAAATACACCTTTTACAATTCCGCCTACAATTATTACCAACATCAACAAGCTAAAAAAGGCTTTTCTGAAATCAGAAAATAATTTTTTTATTGAGACCCTTTCACCAGTTTTGTATCCTTTTCTTTTTGCAATTACAACTGCTACGACCATAAGAGCTAGTCCTACTATAATTCCAGGCAAATATCCTGCAATAAAAAGTGCGGCAACTGAAGCTGCACCGCCACTTGCAAGTGCATATACAATTAAAACATTACTTGGAGGAATAAGAAGTCCCGTTGTCGATGAAGTGATATTTAATGCAGCACTTATTGGCCTAGGATAGCCTTCATCTTCCATTCTATCTGTCATTACGCTTCCAATTGCAGAAGCTGCTGCTACCGCAGATCCTGAGATTGCACCAAATAGCATTGCAGCTAAGATATTTACATAAGCAAGCCCTCCAGGTAAACTACCCATTAGCGACTTGGCAAAATTTATGAGTCGATTAGCTATACCTCCTTTATTCATCAACTCTCCTGCTAATACGAAAAATGGAATAGCTAGCAAAGCAAAACTATCTATACCAGTAGTCATCCGTTGAGCCACCGTTGTAATTCCAGGAAGTGGTGTTATATTAATTAAAATTACAAGAGTCGTAGATACTCCTATGCTAAATGCAACAGGCAATCCATAAGCCAATAAAGCAAAAAAGCTTACGAAGAGAACGATTATACTAATAATTTCTATAGACATATATTCCTTTTTATTTCTTAGTAGTTCGAAAGTGCATAATATTGTATATAGAATAAAACATGATTAGAAGGCCACTAATAGGAACAATAG
>CAZMKA010000282.1:0-3502 GCA_964566605.1 uncultured Saprospiraceae bacterium
ATCTTATTATCAAATCACTATCTTTCGAATTTGTAGGGAGGGTTTGTTCAACGGTATCGGCTATGAGTAGTTGCGTGGTTTAGCACTTAACTTTGCAAGTACACACCAAACTGAAAATCCGCAAGGATTTTCAGAAGTAGGCGAGAACAAGCAATTACTTATAGCCATTGTTGTGTACAGGTATTAGATTAGTTTAAACTTATTTTATAACTATTGCTGTCCCTGACAGTTCAATTTTTTTCTCTTTACTGTAAAGGGAAGAAATTCCGATAAAAACATTTGGTGGCATTTTCATATCGCCATAGAGTCTTTCGCGAACTCTAAAAAACATATCTAAATCTTTATCTGGGTCATAATCTACTATGTAAATTTTCATTTCTACCAAATCAGAAAACGAAGCGTCAACCTGTGCCAACCTCTTTTCTATTGACTTATAGGCTGTTTCCAGCTGTTCTTCTTTTGTATTGCCAGTACCAACTTGACCTGCAATATATACAGTTTTAAAATTTTCGTGTTCAACAGATATGACGTTGGTTAGAGCAGTTATAGGGTCTATATATTCTTTTGTAATTTTCTCGGCTTTTATTTGAGCGTAACTGTCTACAGTAGCTGGTAATAGAATATCTTCAAAGTACTTTTCCCATTTTCCATCTTTAAAAGATTCACCATATTCGTTAAATTCTCCATTGACTGTTTTTTGAAAAATTAATCTGTTTTCTGGATTAAAATGGACGATAAACTTATCGTCCTCAATTTTACCTTTGTATTTACCACCTCCGGTTTTACTAAAAGGTTGGTAATAAAAACACAAATCTTTAGTACTGTAAGTTATTAGTGTATGCAATTCGATATTTGCTGAAACTACGTCAAGCACTAAAATGTTTCCATTCATTATATAGTTTACACTTTCTCTAACCTTTACTTGTGTAGTATCTTTTTCTGTATAAGAAGTTGAAGTACCTTCCCAATTACCCATCAAAAAAGATAGCTTAGCAAGCTCTTTTCTTTCATCTACTTGAGCAGAAAGAGAGTTTATTACTAATAACATCAGAACAGTTAATAGGTTTATTTTTAATCTTTTCATTTTATTCAAATACTTTTCGTTTTTACTTGTACACAACGGTCTCGTGCAAACGCAGTAAGCCCGCATAGGGCTTATTGCCGTTTTGCACAATGTTCTCGGTCGTTTTCATTCTTCATTTAATTTATCTTCTTTTTGAGTTAAAGTTACAAGTAATCCAATTCCCACAATTACGTCAACAATATTCCATATTTCTCTACCGAGAGCAATTTTGATAAAAGGTTGAAACAATAACGCAAAACCAAAATATATTAAACCAGTCGTCTGATTCGATTTGTCAAACTCTTTGAATCCAAGATATGCGAACATACCAAAAGAAATAAATCTTACTAACTGATAATATCCATAAGGCATATCGAGCAGACATATAAAAAGGAATACGGCTAATATGGTTTTTATTATCTTTTCCATTAAAAGGCTTCATCTTTATTACTTGGCTTTGTACTGAAGTTGCCATTTTGTTGGAGAATCAGTTCATAAGATAAAATTTGATTGTAAAGGTCTTGGGGATAATCTTTGCCAAAATGTTCATTTGAAATGAACCCACCCTTTAATTCTCCACAACTCGTATTCTTCATGAATTTATTAGGATTCCACCCTTTTCCGTAATAGAAGAAGGCTTGATAAGTTCCATTTGAAAAATTGAATGTATATGAACTACTTGCTTTAACATAAGCATGCCTGTAAACTCTATCATTTTTCTTTATGGTAACAAGCACATCTGAATTGTATGGCGTCTTTACCTTTATTTGTGAACAACCATATCCTCCACAACTGTTACTTGACCCAAAACAATAAGAGTATGGTTTAGCACCATTTCTTAAAGAATTGTTCTTGTATTGCTCTAAATAAATGTCGTCAAGCATGGTGTTAAATCTTTCTTCCTCAAATTCCTTACTTGGGAATGAATAATTAATGATACCCAGTATATCACCATTAAAAGATAAATCTACATTTCTATCAGACAAAAAATTAGAGATTTCTAATTGGTTATCAAGCATTTTTCTTCCAGAACTGGTAAGTGTTTTTTTTGCCCTTCTCACCTGGCTATTAAACTTAGATGTTGATTTTTCTGATTTTTTCCTGTAATTGTATTTTTCTTTCTTAACCGTCGAGAGGAATTCACTAAATTCTTTAAAAGCAGAATTGTTGATAGAAATTTTATGGTTTTCTTTAAAAAAGGAATCGCAATTTTCATTTGAAGATAAAACATTCAGAAACTTTTCTTCTCCAATTTTTTGATACCAAGTTTCTGCTTCTTCTCCGTAATTACGCTTTATTTTTCCTAATTCTACTTCAATTTCTTTTTTTACTACTGTTTTCTCAATCTCGGATTCACACTTTGATGCTAAACAATCATAATAAGATACATCGTATTTGGTCATAGGTAGTTTGGAACTATAAACAAAGAAACTTATCAATGTATCTTTTAGGTATTTAGCTTTTTCTGGGTTGTAATAGTCATTAAATATGCTGTTTTCATTTGGGTAATTATCAGAGAATGACCTAAGATATTTATCCTTCAATCCAATGAATGTTTTCTTTCTATTATTATTTTCTTCTTCTATTGAAATCTGGGCAGATTCGACTTGATTTAAAAATATTAAGTAAGTACTTCCAAAAAGAATCGCCACGGAAATTCCTAAAATTATAAATATTCTATTCATTATTCTGATTTGTTTGGTTTCTTTTTTTATGACCGAGAACTAGTTTATATCCAAACCCTAAAATTAACTTTTATTCCTTTTCTAAAAAAATCCTCCAAAGAATATATTCCTGAAAGCGCCTGTTTCATGGAGTAAAGCCGTTATTAACGGTTAATAACCGTTAATAACGGCTAGCTCTCCAAAAAAAGAAAAACAACATATCTCTTGCTTTACTTTTCCCCCTGTTACAGATTGAAATATATCAAGTTCACTATCTTTCCGTAGTTTATACTGGCAATGAAACAGCACTTCTTTTTCCTTTTCCTTCCCTTTTTCCTTTGGGCTCAAGCCCAAAAAAACATCTTATTGCTCCATTACTTCCATGCAACTCCTTCCTTCCTTCCAATCCTTTAACCCCATTCATTCCACCACCCTCTTTGGGCAAAAGCCCATTCACTTATATCTCCTAATTTATTAATTATGAACACCATAACCACACACTCTATTCTTTTAACTCAAAATTAAGCATCCAATATTCATTACTCATTGGTAATTATCCTACTTTTGCCACATGCAATTTGTTTTTCCGGGATTACTTTGGGCATTGACCCTACTTATCATACCTATTATCATCCATCTGTTTTATTTCAGAAGGTTTAAAAAGGTATACTTTTCCAATGTGCGGTTTTTGAAAGAAATCAAACAAGAAACTAGTTCTCGTAACAAAATAAAGAACCTCCTTATTCTTTTGATGCGTCTACTCGCTATTGCTGCT
>CAZMKA010000283.1:0-3463 GCA_964566605.1 uncultured Saprospiraceae bacterium
TTACAAGCATAATGAGGGATTACTTTGCCTTGTCCTTACTTGTGAATATCCCTATACAATGTACAGCCTCTTTTTATATTTTTAACCTTTTTAACTTATTCGATTATATCCTTTCAATCAAAAGTAATAATGTCACTATTGTCATAGCTTGAGAAACAGAATCTGACAATAACTGATTCCAATCAACATCTTGGTTCTTTTTATCTTCTTCCGTTTCTAAAGGTAAATCTGGGATAATAATCACAGAACCCTTTCTTACTTTGGGATAAAGTCTAAACAAACCATAATTTCTTGTTTCAGCCAATTCACCATTGGGGTGATTTACATACAAATTTTTTCGATCTGCTTTTTCGTCAAAGCCCCCAGCATATTTACCTATATAATAGTCCGCCCTTTTATTGGGAAGGTGAGCTACGCTTAACATATTCAAATCTACGTTTAGTGATTCATCGACATCTGTAGCATTTCGACTTCTTTTAATAAGGCTACTTTGAATAGTAACAATATCTTCTTGTTTGGGAATAATGATCTCATCATTTGGCTTCAAGATATAATTGAATCTCGAATTATCAAACTTCATTGCTTGATCAAGATTCATAACCACTAGCCCCACATCATTATATTCTCTATTTAATCGAGCGCCTTCCTGAAATGCTTCTTTAGTTAAACCACCTGCTCTTTTGATTACAGAACTAAGCTTTTCGTTTTTATCAAGAAGCACATAATTACCAGGATATTTTACTTGCCCTATCAATCGAACAGTTGTTTGATTTTCAAATTCCGAAACCGCTCTTACATATACTTTATCAAAAGGCTGTAACACATAATTTGCTCCTTCTCCATTAATGGATAAATCAGGATTAACAGAAACAGTTGCAACTTTTACTTCAGTTGACTTATTATTCTCTATAATCAATCGACTAATTTCAACTTCATTCGTATATGCAGATAATTCGAATCCACCAGCAAGAACAACTAAATCTTTTAGAGTCATTTCCTCCCCATACTTGAAATTCCCTGGTTGATTTACCTTTCCTTCTATGGAAACAGAATAATTCCTAGTATTCGTTTCATTTTCAATAATTACAATCGAATCAAACGGCATTATTAATATATCTTCTGCTGAATTTGCTTTCATGTTGGGATTAATTCGGATGTATTCAATCGCGTTATTATTTAGCGGGTCTTTCCTGTATATCATCCCTACTTTAGAAGCATCTCTTCTTAATCCACCAGCGAAATAAACGATATCAGACAAGTAAGTTTCACCTTTCTTGTAAGGATAGCTACCTGGATACTTTATCGCACCTGTAATACTTACATCATTTTGTGAATCCACGAATCGCTGTAAATTCCATATAAGTAATTCATCGTTATTTTGCAGTTTTACGTTGGATTGGCTATTTACGTTTTCCATTACTTCTGCTAGATTCACTTTAATAAAATCAGGCGAACCGTCAGTATTTTTACGTTTGATTAATGCTACATCCAGTTTACTTTCTTCATTAAAAATGATGTATCGCATTAAGTCACTTAAACGCATATTCGTTTTTAGTTCATAGGTTCCTGGGTTGTTTATTGCACCTTCTACCGTTACTAAGTTTTCAATATTTTCACTTAAAGTGAATACATTGAATTGGTCACCATTTTCAAGTTTGAATGATTTCCCTAAAGAAGAATTATAGTCTATGTTAACTATTGATAATTTCGCTTGCACGAAACGCTTTAATTCAATACTATTTAGATTGGCACCGCTTTTAAATCCACCTGCATAGCTTACAAGATCATTAAATGATTCTCCTTTTCTTATCTCATATTGTAAAGGTCTTACAATAGCACCGTCAATCTTTACTGTTGCATTTCTTGTTGGAACTTGAATAACATCATTATTAGACAAACCAATCTCTTTGAATTGTGCTGGATTGTTAAGGTATTTGTAAAGATCAATTTCATGAACTTCACCATTATTCTTGAATATTCTTATGTTTCTATATGATCCATTCTTAGTAATTCCACCGGCGGCTTGAATAGCATTTACTGGTGAATTAACAGCTGACAATATATATCCTCCACTATTCTTAACCTCCCCATAAATACTAACTGTAATTGTTCTTGCACCTATAACATTAACGGTAAATTCCCCAGGTTTAAAACTGTATGTTTTTTGAAAAACCTTCTCTAATTTTACTTTAGCTTCGTTAAGAGAAAGCCCCGCTACTACTACTCTTTGTTGTTGATTATTATAAAGAATAGCACCGTTTTGATTGATCGTAAAAATTTTACTCATTTTTGAATAACCAAAAATAGAAATAGCAACTTCGTCTCCTACATCAAGTATATAAGTTCCAGGGACAAGACCCTCACCAGAAAGTAATGGAAAGTTGCCTTCTTTAAAAAGTTGTTCTCCATAAATAGTTATTGGTTTGGAAGGCGAAGCAGAAACTGGAATATTGTTTGCTTTTGTAGTATCAACAAAAACTTCTTTTTTCACTTCTTCTACAGGTGTTTTTGCTACTTGATTTACACCTTCTTTCCTCTTCTGAGAAATGTATTCATTAAATGCTTCATTTAAAGTGATATACTCAGAAGGTGAAATATTTTGTAAATCTTCGGTTGTTAAGCCTCTGGAACTAAGAAATTCTTGAACTTCTTGCTCAGACAAACCTCTTGACTGAAATTCTGATTGAATTTCTGCTGCACTTAAAGGAGACTGTGCATTCACTGATAGTACTACCACATTGAAAATCAATGTAAAAAGTATATATTTTAATTTCACGTTAAGGGTTTTTAAGAAGATACAAAGTTGTAAAATTTTTCATAATACTGCTTATAGTCACCTGAGGTAATATTTTTAAGCCAATCTTGATTCTCAAGGTACCAATCTACAGTTCGTTTCAATCCTTCTTTTGGTTGTATCGTCGGTTTCCATTTTAATTCATTCATAATCTTAGCAGCATCTATTGCATATCGATGATCATGGCCTTTTCGATCTGTCACAAATCGTATTCTTTTTTGCGCTTCACCAGCTGGTCTTCCCAAGCTTTCATCAACTATATCACACAACATCCGTACCAATTGGATATTCTGCAATTCGTTCTCCCCTCCTATATTGTAAGTATCTCCATTTTTTCCTTTATGAAATATGGTATCAATAGCTTCTGCGTGATCTTCTACCCACAACCAATCTCTCACATTAGTTCCATCTCCATACACTGGTAAATCCTTCTTATTAATGATATTATTGATAACTAATGGAATCAATTTTTCGGGAAATTGATAGGGACCGTAATTGTTTGAGCAATTACTTATAACTATTGGTAAATTAAACGTATGAAAATATGCTCTAACTAAATGATCACTAGATGCTTTCGATGCAGAGTAAGGACTTCTTGGATCATAAGATGTTTCTTCAGTAAAAAAACCTGTATCTCCTAAGCTACCATAAACTTCATCGGTAGATACA
>CAZMKA010000284.1:0-3436 GCA_964566605.1 uncultured Saprospiraceae bacterium
GTACAATATCAACCACCTTTTACATTTGATAATCCTTTTCCTGCCGATGTGCCTTTGTCAATTAATTCTGAAACAGGATTATTATCTTCTGTACCGAATACAGTAGGTCAATGGTTAATTGGTGTTTGTGTTAAAGAATATAGAAACGGAGAATTAGTCACAACTGTAATAAGAGATTTTGAATATAATACAAGAATATGTACGGCTGGACCAATGGCTTCATTTGATGTGCCAAATCCATTTTGTGATGGTTTAGAGGTTGAAGTTACAAATACTTCAACTGGTGCTGATTCCTTTGAATGGTCAGTAGAGCCTTCAGATAATGTAGTATTTAATTCAACAGATGAAAACCCTGTTTTTAATTTCCCAAATGATGGAGAATACACAATCTCATTAGAAGCTTTCAGAGATATTGATAACTGTTCAAATATAGTAACTCGAATTGTTGGAGTTTATAATTCTGAACTAGAAGCGTCATTTGATTTTACCATAGAAGGTTGCGAAAATGATTCCACACAGATTACTTTAACAAGCACAAGTACCGATCCTACTTATGCAATAGATTCTTATGAATGGACAGTATCAGGTGGAGGTTTTAATGCTACAGGAAATGGACAGAGTTTTTCTCTAGTTGTTCCTACAATAGATAATCTTAGTGTAACATTGTTGGCTACATCCGAGAATGGTTGTGATGATGAAATTACTCAAACTATAGATACAGATCCACTTGATTTCGAATTGATAGCAAATCCTATGATGGTTTGTCAAGGAGATACAATTGATATAATATTAAATCCTAATTGTGATTTAACTTATTCAATCACTCCAACAGACTTTGTGATTTTTGATGACGTAAATGATCCTTGTATAATTTCAATTGCCCCTCAAATAAATATAACATATACTGTTACAGCTTCTGATGGTTCATGTACACAGAGCTTGGACTTTATGGCTGATGTTATTGAGAAATCTGATTTATCTATAGAAGGAGATAACCCAGTATGTGATGGAGTAGCAATGCTTACTGTTACAGGAGGACTTGCAGGCAATCAATTTGAATGGGCAACTGATCCCAATTTCAATAATATCATAGGAGATATGACTGAGAATCTTAGTTATAATTTACAAAATGATGTTGAGATAATATATGTACGTGTGAAAGATGGAACAGGTTGTAGTAATGTTGCAAGTTTCGAAGTAATTGATGGAAGTTTAGTTATTTCATATCCAGAAAGTGTTGTATTATGTACTGGACTAGAAGAAGAAATTGAAATAGTAAATAACGATCCTGATCAATCTGTTACATATGAATTTGAGGATAATGATATTATAGTTACAACTACAGATTCTTCTGTAATAATTTCAACAACTAATTCTAATATTGAAACAACAATTAATTTTGTAGCTACTAATGAATTTGGGTGTACAGAAGAAGGTAGTATAGATATTACTGCTGAGCAATCTCCTGAATTAGGTTTTACTTCTCAGGTTACATGTGGGTCATTTGAAATGTGCTTTACGAATACCACAACGCCAATAGAGAATGAATATATGTGGGATTTCGGTGATGAAACCACTACTGCTGACACTTCAAATGAAGTAAATCCTTGCTATACTTATCCAGGTCCTGGTGTTTATGAAGTAACTCTTACAATAACAGATGGTGCTTGTGAAGGTCAAACTATTACTCAAGAAATTGAAGTAGGAGAAATACCTGAAATTGAAATTTTAATAGAAGATCAACTAATTTGTGAAGGAGATGAATTGATGATTACAGCAGAAACAAATGGAGATGCTGATCAAGTTGTTTGGACTGACGAAAATGGAAATATTCTTCAAGATGGAGGTCTTTCAATCACTATAATTGGAGATGAAAATACAGATATAACAGTTACAATTACTGATGAATTTGGTTGTGAAGATTCGGATATGATTTCGGTTTCTGTTTATCAGTTTGATCTATCAATCGAAGGACCAGAAATTGCGTGTGTTTTAGAACAAGTACAATTAACATTAGTTAACAATTCTGAGGGTGATAATTTCTCTTATGACTGGGAGCCAACTGACTGTATACTCTCAGGTGAAGGAACTACAGAAGTAATAGTAAACGCTGAATCAACAAAAGAATTTTCAGTTATAGTAACTAATGAAGATATAGGTTGTGTTGATACAGCATTTTTCACTCTGAATATTTCTGAAATTAATAAAACGATTGTTGTTGACGATGAAACGCCCTTTCAATGTCAAGAAATTACTCTTTCAATAGAACCAGATAATGATAATTGTGAATATGAATGGGCAACAGGAGAAACAACTGTATCAGTAACAGATACGATTTTAGAAACAACTACATATACTGTTACAATCACAGATGATAATGGATGTACATTAGAGCAATCTCTTACTGTTGAACCTGAATTGCCTTCGTGTGATGAAACAGATGTTTACTTACCGAATGCATTTAGTCCCAATAATGATGGAGTTAATGATATATTTATTGTTCGTTCCAATTTTGTAAAAACAATGGATTTAAGAGTTTATGATAGATGGGGAGAAGAGTTATTTGTTTCAACAGACATTTCAACAGGTTGGGATGGATCATACAAGGGTGTAACATTATCACCTAATGTTTATGCATATTGTCTTATAGTAACCTGTTCTAATGGAGCAGAATATAAGAAAGTAGGGAATGTTACTTTAATACAATAATAAAAATACATTTTACATATTTGCTAAATAGGTGGTTCGTTCTAAATGAATCACCTATTTTTATTTGTAAAACAAAAGATGTAATTAATATCTAAGTTTTAGCTAAAATAAATTTTGAATATTTTTATCAAAAAAACCAATGGAAATAAAAGATTATGCTAACCTAATTTTTGAAGCTGAGCAGTTTAAAACTCCTATTGAACCTATTAGTAATCATATTGGTGCAACAGATATAGACCTTGCTTATGAAATTCAAGAAGTAAATACTCAACGAAAAGTTAATAATGGTGCAAGAATTGTTGGAAAGAAAATAGGACTTACGTCCAAAAAAGTCCAACAACAATTTGGTATTGTTCAACCTGACTTTGGCGTGCTTTTTCATGATACTGAATTATTAACGGGTAGTTCCATTCTTTTTGAAGGCTTTTTTAATGTGAGAGCAGAAGGCGAATTAGCATTTGTCTTAAATCAAGATTTAGATATGGATAACATGACAATGTTAGACATAATACAATCTATAGACTATGTTTTACCTTCTATTGAATTGGTAGACAGCAGAATCAAAGATTGGAATATCAAAATTACCGATACAATAGCCGATAATGCAAGTTCAAGTCATTACATTTTGGGGCACACCCCAAAAACACTTGATGAAATCGATGTTTTAAAATGTAGCATGAAATTATTTAATAATGAAGATTTAGTTTCAAACGGTACAGGTGTTGAT
>CAZMKA010000285.1:0-1677 GCA_964566605.1 uncultured Saprospiraceae bacterium
ATATTTGCTTATCATCAAATGGATGTTTAATTCCATTTATTTCTTGATATGTTTCGTGTCCCTTTCCAGCGACAAGAATCACATCGGCTTGATTAGCAAGAGAAATAGCTGTTTTAATTGCTGATTTCCTGTCACTAATTCTTAAAACTTTCAATTCATCAGCTTTCTCAATTCCTTTTTCCATTTCATCTAAAATATCCTCGGGATTTTCAGATCTTGGATTGTCGGATGTTAAAATCACTGAATCACTTAAATTGACAGCTACTTTTGCCATCAATGGTCGCTTTGCTTTATCACGATCTCCTCCACAACCAATGAGGGTGATAATTTTTCCTTTCTTTTTATTGATATGAGCTATTGTCGAGAGCACATTTTCAAGTGCATCCGGAGTATGTGCATAGTCTACTATTGCAGTTACTCCCCTTTCAATATTTCTTACTATCTCGAATCTTCCAGCTGCGGATGTTACACCACTTAATGTTTTCAGAATCTCTACCCTCTCGAACCCAGCAGATACAGCTAATGCAAGAACTAATAAAACATTATATGCATTAAACTTTCCAATTAAGCGAGTAAAGAACTCATGCTCTGCAATCCTTATGTGCATCCCAGTAAAGTCATGCTCCATAATTCTCGCTTTGTAATCAGCATTGGTCAATAAACCATAGCTTATTTTCTTTGCATCACAATTCTGAACCATTACCGAACCATTCTTATCGTCGGAATTAAAAATCGCTACACTTTTGGGCGAAAGCCCATCAAACAATCGTTTCTTTGTGTAAGCATATTCTTTAAAACTTCCGTGATAATCGAGATGATCATGTGTAAGATTAGTAAACGCGGCAATATTAAAATCTAATCCATTTATCCGGCCTTGATCAATTGCATGTGAACTAACTTCCATAATGCACACTTTACATCCTTTTTGTCTCATCTTTCTCAAGAATCTATAAGTAGTAAAAACATCAGGCGTTGTTAATTCAGCAGGAAACTCTTCGTTTACCACTTTTATTACAACTGTGCTAATTAAGCCACATGGAATATTCATGACTCTCATGGTATTGTAAAACAAAGTTGACACTGTCGTTTTACCATTCGTTCCAGTCACACCGATTAACTTCAAGTCACCTTTATCGCCGTATATGGCTTTCGCCAAAAGGGCTAGATGAACTTTCAGATTATCAATTTTCACATAGCTAATCTCATGAACAATATTAGTAGGAAGGATTTCACAGAAAATAGTTTTTGCACCGTTTTTGATAGCTGACTCAATAAAATCATGTCCATCAAGCGCATAACCCTTTATTGCAACAAAAGCATCAAAGGCTTTCACTTTTCGTGAATCAATAAATATGTCATTTAACTGAATAGCATCACTACCTTCCAGCGTGTATAAAACATTTATTTCTTCTAATATTTCGCGTAGTTTTCTCATTTCAAATTAATAGTCGTTATCACTTCTGACATGACTTTATATATTATCCTAACTGGATAAAAATTTCTTGTCCTTCGTTTTTTGTTCCTGGTCTTAAAGATTGATGTCGCACTTTCCCTGCTCCTTCAAATTTCACTCTCAATCCTATATTTTCCAGTATATATATGGCATCTCGTATCCCCATTCCAACAACATCAGGTATGGTTGATTTCTTAATTGTTCTTTTCTGAAGAGCGATTCTA
>CAZMKA010000285.1:1687-3429 GCA_964566605.1 uncultured Saprospiraceae bacterium
CTTAATTTATCTTCATAAGGATTAAGTATCACCCAATTAGCTTTGGTTTCTTTATGACTTTGCACTTTTGAGTGCTTTAGTATCTTTTCAAAATCCTCTCTATTTCCAACAGAAAACTTTGGTTTACTGTAAGCAACATCAGGCTTTCCTGACTGTGTTTCTCTATAATATTCACTTTTCAAATCAAGTTTAAGTGCGAATATTTTATCGGCTACATTCTTGAAGACAGGCCCTGCAACTGTTCCTCCGTAATACCCATTATTCCTAGGATTAAAAAGCACTACAATCATCGAATATTTAGGATTATCACTAGGAAAATACCCTGCAAATGATGCATTAAATGGATGCTCTCCATCAATCTTTATCCCATAATCCTTCGAAGTTCCAGTCTTTCCGCTTATTCCGTAATTCTTAGTATTTAATTTTCTAGCAGTACCAGAAACAACAACCTCTCTTAACATGTCTTGAGCTTCATGAATAGTGCTTATAGAAGCAATAGAAGAATTCAAAACAGATGGCGAAAAAGTCTTAATCACTTGCGACTCATCGACAACACTTTTTACAACATAAGGCTTCATCATTTTACCTTTATTTGCAACGGCATTATAAAATGTCAAAACCTGTAAAGGTGTCATTTGCATTTCGTAACCATGAGCCATCCAAGGCACTGAAGTTCTTGAAAATTCAGACTCATGTCTGTCGGGATCATTAAGAAACTCATGAGGTTCTCCAGTCAAATCAATTCCACTCTTCTCTCCAAAACCAAATGATTTAAAATATCTTATAAATTCTCGTCTACCTTCTATATCATTATTAAAATACTCATCCGCAAGCCCAGCTATACCAACATTAGAACTTTTGGCGAAAGCCGTTCTAAGATCAGTCTCATCAATTCCATGAGGCTCAGAATCCTTCATATACTCACCATAAAATTTCCGCTTACCTCCATAAAGATTCACACTTGACTCAGGCGTTACATAACCTTCTTCTAAAAGTGCCAAAACAGCAGCCAATTTTATTGTAGAACCAGGAGCAAACATTCTAGTTACAGCAACATTTTGCATTTCAGCAAATTTCCCGTCGGTTGTTCTATTGAAATTTGACATCGCCTTAATCGCGCCAGTTTCAACATCCATAACAATTGCAGTTCCTTGCTCAGCATCATGCTCATACATTGCAGATAATAATTCATCGTGAACTACATCTTGAATATCAACATCAATCGTAGTATTCAAATCATAACCTCTAGACGAGGTTCTATCTTCTACTTCTTGAACTGGCACCCATACACCATGAGCGATTTCCTTCATCAACTTCTTTTGAGCCTCACCTTTCAGGTAATTGTCATAAGAATTCTCTAAACCTACATTTATCGCATCTTTCCTATCAATTCCTAGCAAATAAGAAGCTATTGAACCAAAAGGCTTTACACGCTTAATTTTAGGCTTAATGATAATTCCACCACGCATTTGACCCATTCGAAAAAGAGGAAATTCTTGAAACCTCAACTTATCCATATAGTCAAGATTCTTAGCTATAGGATAATATTTAGTTCCTCTTTTACCATGAGAAAGACCAGCCTTCCTATCCCTTCTTAAATCACTCGCCCATTGCCATCTCGTCTTCTCTTTGCCACTATACTTTTCCAAGTAATAAGCAAGAGAATCAACATTTGCTTCGAAATCTCTTTCTCTCGAAACCGTAAGATCCATATATATGTCAAAGAGCGTTATGGAAGTAAC
>CAZMKA010000286.1:0-3407 GCA_964566605.1 uncultured Saprospiraceae bacterium
AAGCTGCACAAAATACCGCTATTATCTACTCATTTTTTGCAAGTTGTAAAGCTAACAATGTTAATCCTCGCACATGGATGCAATATGTTCTAGAAAATATCAAAGAGTATAATATTCAGAATTTAGAACAGCTATTACCTAATTCTGATAAATTCAAGATGTAGATGCTCGTATGCTTACTACTTAATGATGGTTACCTCACCATAATTATCTTTTATCTCATCATATTTTCCATTTCCACCACTTACTCGTTCTCCCGTTTCAATGTAGTGTTTAAGTCCGATCAGTGTACCTGACATTTGCTTTTTAAAACTACTTTTTACAATTCCACCCATAAATGATGGCTTTGTTCTGAATTGAAATTCGTACCATGCAGTGGATGTTCCATCTTCATTATCTTTGACAGAATAAAATACTTGAGAATTGTCGAAATTCATGGGTAATTTAGCACCGTCAAAAAGTACATTCCTCATTGTCATATTTTCGTGATCTATATCTCCTATTCTTTCGTGCGACCATCGTGTCCCTTTCAAATTAAAATTACATTTTCGTGTTGCCCCGAGAACTCCTTTCAAGGAACCATTAGTATATTCCGACGTGTAAACATATGGAGAGAAATTGGATATTTCTCCGTAATCCAGAACCATTGCTTCCCATACCCTCTCAGCTGGAGCATTTATTTTCATTTCAACATGGATTGTTCTAAACTTTTTGCTCATGCTTTGTCCATATATATTTCCAATAAAGTAAATACTTAATAGACCTAGTAATATTAATTTTTTAATACTCATAAAATTGTGTTTTTTTAATAAATTATTTTTTAATTGATAGTATTGCAAACCGTTACAAATCTTAGGCTGCTTTTTTTGCTAACTTTTGTAGTTCTTTTGCTTTCATAGGACTTGGTTTCCCTGTTTCTGCATAGTGCTTTAAATCTAATAACACAGAATCAGTTAATCCCCTAAATTGCATTTTCATCATTGGTTGCATCATAACTCCAATAATACCTTTTGTTATAACTTTCAAATGCATATTTACTTTGGTCTTACCATCCAAATTTGTTAGTTGCCAATTGTTTATTCCAGTTTCTACAAAAAATGGAAATCCTTCAATTACTTCATATTCCAGAATATACTCGTTAGGATCAAATTGTCGAATGACTTCCTTAATCTTTCCAGACGGCAATACACATTCTCTATTATTATAATGTGCAGTTGTAATTTGTGGCGTTCCAAAACTGTTTGAGAGATTAATACCCGAAGCCCATTAATAAGCTTCACCAAATCGGGTGCCCAGGATTTCCCATACTTCACTAATTGGTTTGTTAATAATGATCTCTTTAATAAATTCCATAACTATTGTTGTTTACGGTTTAGAAACAAGAAATCACATAGTGTTACAAAAGGGCATAAAAAAGCCTTGAGTTCTTATATTCAAGGCTTTATAAGGTTAGTTTAATTTATTTTGGGTTAAAATATTTCATAAGGACATTATTGTTAATTAGCTTCTCTACAATAGTTTCTTTATCAAAAGAATCTTTTGCTGGATGTGCTCTAAAAAGATCAGTATACACGTCAGAAAAATCTTCTAAAGCTTGCTCGTGATTCTCTACAGCAAAATCTCCAATTTTCACCTTGGTTTCGATGTTAAATACCATGCTATCCTCACTTAGCATACCCATTTTCTTTAGGGTTTTGGCTTTTTTAGGGCATCTGCAAGGATTTTCTTTATTGACTAAACCACACTTGTTATTCATATAACTGTAAAGATCTTTTTTTGCACGGTGTAACTTGACTCTAAAATTTTGAGGACTTACTTCAAAAATTTCCGCCCCCAGATTATGATCTATCCCAAAACTTTCGCCCAAAATGAAGAGTAATCGCTGTTCTCTATTCAAACACATAATCATGCCGCTCATGCATCTAATTTTCATCTCATTAGATAATTCAGTTTGACTTAGTTCCTCTTCAATGGTCAAATCTGTATTTGGCACATTGTCTAACTTATTTCCATAGTCTTCAAAAGAAGAAAATTGGGTTTCTCCTTTTCTTCTTTTAGTTTGTAAAAACTCATTCACCACAATTCTGTAAAGCCATGTTCTAAATGAGCTTCTAAAACTAAATTGTGCTAATTTTGTTATTATTTTTATGAGTACCTCTTGCGTTAAATCTTCAGCATCATTTGGATCATGACACATTTTCCAAGCAACATTATAAATAAATGGCTGATGAATTTTGATGATTTCACTTAATGCTTCACTATTTCCATCAATGGCTTTTCTTACTAAATCATTACTATTATTCTCTTTGTATTCTTTGCTTAAAGGATGTTGCATATTGCTATTTTAATTGTTAGATGCAAATTATAGTGAAGTGTTACAATTAAGTTTAGAATTAATTAAAAACTGTGTAACGGTAAAGATTAATGTTTATTTTGTGAATTTTAATTATTACAAAATAATCTAATTTAAAATTTACTGTTATCAAAGTTGATTTGCTTTCGTTTTCAAAATATTGAAATTTTGGAGATTAATTTCCCTATAATTTTCTCGGATTTTGAAGATGAGAGAACTGGGGAATTAATTTCAACGGTCTAGCGCGAATGGTATAGCGGCGCATAGTCGCAATGAACATTTACCCATTGTTAAGCGTAGTTTTTATTGGTTTCAAATTTTAGAAATAGGAACTGAGATTCTTTTCTAAAGAATTTATCTTTCTTATTTTAATATCTTTGAAGAATATTTCTGCTGCTTCACTTTGTATTTGAATTTTTCCTTTAGTCATTGGTATAAATTCGTTGGCATCATTTAAATAACGAGAATTTTTTAAAATCATTACTACCTTTCCGTTTACAACATGTAAGCTCTTGTCTTCATAACAATAGAGGTCTAAAGTATTCCATTCACCATGTTCATTTTCAAAATTATTACTTCGTAAACAATATTTCCCAGCTTCTCCCTGCTCTCCAAAGCTTAAGAACTCTTGACTTTTATGTGCCATAGGATTTAACCCGGATTCTGAGGCAAAAGCACGTATGTCAATTGCTGAAGTAGCTTGACTCCAGAAATCTCCAGTATGTGCTTCCATGATTTGAAATTCCTGAGACATCATCCAAGAGCGCCAATGTTCTACCCCAAAATCTCCAATAGAATGATATAGAATACCTGAATCTTTCATTTTATTCAGTCTTGGAACCCATTTTTTCTCTCCCCACTTATATTTTAGTGTAAAGTGATAATTTTCATACTCTTTTTTAGAAGCAAGGCAGCCGTAGTATTCACCACTTACATTAATAATTATTTCATCGTTTTCTACATTAGTTGTAAAAACATTATAACCAGCTTTTTTCAGTCCAATCGGTTTAATTTCTTTGTTTGAATCATCTACTGGGGGTGATCCGTCATAGCC
>CAZMKA010000287.1:0-3396 GCA_964566605.1 uncultured Saprospiraceae bacterium
CAGCCGGGTGGCGGGGTTCTGGGTCTGGTGGGGGCGCAGACAGGCCTTTGAGTTTCGGCGCAAAAAGCTAAAAATCAGACATTTAAACATTTTGTTTGTTTTTAAAAACCATTTCAGTATCTTTATGTAAAAAACCATGCCATCTACTTTTGACATAATATCTGGTTTAACATCTACGAATGCTGAAAAAGCGTTTGATACTGCCATTCTGATAAACCAGTTTAGTGAAGAACTTGGATGGGTTCCTAGTTATGATTTGACGCCTGGAAGCGAGAGGGACTATGTATCAACACATCTAGTTGTTGAGCATGGGTTGAAAAATAGTGCTATTATTTCCTTCTTAACGAAATCATATTATGATCTTTCTTTCGATGAAAGAAGAAGTCTCTTAAATATTTCATATAATAATTTGGTCGATTGGCACATTCATGTTGAAAAGAATAAGATAACATATGTAAATAACAGAATTGAATCCGATAGACGATTAGTAAAAAAAGAAGAATTTTATCGAGGTCACTATGATGCTCTAAGAAGTGAAGCATTTGAAAAGATTATTGGAGAAAGAGTAAGTACGAATATTCCTGCACTTGACGCTGTGTTAATTGAAACAGTAAGATACTGGAAAGTCAATTTATCTGCTGAATATGGAAATTCACTCGATAACTCTCAACTATCTGCACTGTTTAATGCAATCTTCTTTATACGAGCTCTTGAAGACAATAATAGGCGTTACAACAAAAACTCTTTTGATGGAAGAGTATTAATGGCTTCACTAGATGAGTTGAAATCAGACGACGGCAGAGTTGATGTAAGTGCTATTTTTCAAGACTGCTTATTAAAACTTCAGTATCAAAATGTCCCAGAATATCTACTAGACTACGCTAATTTAGCTGTATTTGAAAATGCAGATTGGAGTGTGTGGAGGTTTTTATTCAATGACTTTTATGATAATCGAAGATCAAGTTCGTATACTTATGATTTTTCTATAATGTCTCATCATAGTTTGAGTCGAATATATGAAAGATACATATCTATTCTAGGTGTAGAAGAAGATGATCAACTAACGTTTTTTACTCCTCTAGCTACGGAGTATCATTCAGCTGAAACTGGTGCAGTTTACACGCCTCAGTATATTGCAAAATTCTTTTCAAGATTTCTAAAATTAAATGTTTCTCCTTTCGACTTTCAAAGGACTAAAATCTTTGAACCTGCTATAGGTTCAGGTATCTTTTTGAGATCTTTTTTAGAAACAAAGTGTGATTTACGAGATCAGTTTGTAAACGATCAGGTTGTAAAAACTGCTTTCGATAATGTTACAGGTGTTGATGTAGACATAAATGCAGTTAAAGCTAGTCAATTATCTTTAGCATTGCTACATTTAGTATTGACTGATTCATTTCCTGAATCTCTTGATATCATTCATGCAGATACCGTTGATTACTTTTTAGATAATACCGATAAACATGGAACCTATAATGCAGTAATTTCAAATCCACCCTTCATATCTATTGAAAAGCAATCACCTGAAAATAGAGAAAAATTCAAGAATATTCTTGGCCCATTAGCTAGTGGCAGGGTTGATTCTTATCTAGCTTTTCTAAAGTTGGGGTTAGATATGTTGGCAGATGGCGGTTACGGACTATATGTCATCCCTCATAGCTTTCTCATATCAAAAAATGCTAAAAAAATAAGGAAGCATATTTCTGAGAACTACGTAGTAAATTATTTAATAGACCTATCAGCGATTCAGGTATTCGGAAAGACAGGTATATATGTAGTTTTACTAATAATTCAAAAAAGAGAACCGAATAGTCAGGATTCTTCTGTTTTAGTGAAGTGTGAAAGTAAGGAAGGCCATGCACTACAATCAGCATTGAAATGGGATTTTACAGAGAACAAAAACTACAGTGTTTATAAAGTACCTAACTCAATTTTCAAGAGCGATGAATGGTATGTTCTTCCAAAGCGTGAAATTGAATTAAAGACAAAGCTTGAAAAATTTCCTAAGATAACAGATATAGTCGATATCCGTCAAGGATTCGTTTCTGGTAACGATAAGATTTATATAGTCTCTAAGGAAGTGGCAGAATCGCTTAACATTAATCTATTCAAGCCATACCTTACAGATAAAGAAATGGATAAGTATGATATCCTTGAAACAGGTAATGTAAGTAATTATTTGTTTTGGCCATATGAAGAGGATGGTACTAAGATTTCAATAGACAGACTATCTCAAGAATTCACTAATGTCTACGATTATTTTTTAGAAAAGAAAGAGATTCTTATTAAACCAAAAGCTAAGAATGAGGATAATTGGATTTATCCACACCGGCCAAGGCAAGACTCAATTTTAAATCCTAAAGTAATCTGCCCACATTTGATGTTTACCCAAAAGTTTTCTTTAGATATTGAAGGAAACATTTTAGTCTCACATTCACCATTTATGATTCTAAAAAACAAGTTTAATACAGCTGAAGGTATTGATATATTGAAATATTTGACAGCTGTTTTAAACTCATCTGCGTGCTTTTGGTATGTATCAACACACTCTCATAAATACGGAGGTGGATATAGTATGATGGAAGTCAAGACACTCAAAACAACCCCTATTCCAGATCCATCACGAGTATCTGTAGGAGACCTAAATAAAATTGTGGGATTAGTTGATGACCGCTTACAGTCTTCAGGTTATGATGCAGTTAGAATCGACCGACAAATAGATAAACTAGTTTCAAGTCTTTATAATTTGACTGAAAAAGACATGTATACTTTAGGCTTGACTGAATGAATTTTGTAGAAAACATAAACGGATTATTAGATAGAAGAACACAGTCCGTTAGGGACTATGTGAACCCATTGGTTTCTGATTCTAATAATTTTAGATTGTATCAGCGATCAATCGGTGGGGTTGCGGTTTTTGGCGGATCAAATACATTCAGAGGAGAGAATGATATAAACATAAGAAATTGGAGAGTCGATAGTGTTAATAATTTAGTGAAATTTAATTATTTTGAAACTTGGGTTCCGTTAAGTAAAGGAAATTTTTTTATGGAGAAAGCGTATCTTCATTTTTATCAGGATGATGATGAAATTATATGTATTCATAGTGATCCAAATGAGCCTGAATTAGTTCATGGAGGTTATAAGTATAGAGAGTATAAGCAAAGTCCTCATATCCACTTTTCCATGATAAAAACAGATATAAAAAAAGCCCACGTTGCTTTATGCTCCGATAATTTAGACTCCTGTTTAGATAACCTAGAGAGTTTTGATTTTAGCATGTTTTATCACATCGATATGATAAAAAAGGAGATTATCGATAGAATTTAAAAAAATGCGCAAATAATTAACGCTGGAAGGCAGCCCTGACGCAGTCGGGCCTGACGTCGCGCGTTT
>CAZMKA010000288.1:0-3381 GCA_964566605.1 uncultured Saprospiraceae bacterium
TGGTGGAATGGAATATCCTATGGCTACGTTGATTACCGGTGAGAGAAGTTTCGGATCTTTAGTAGGAGTTTCTGTACACGAATGGATGCATAGTTGGTATCAGTTCATGTTAGCTACAAATGAAGCTTTATATCCATGGATGGATGAAGGTTTTACAACTTTTGGAACAAATGAAACGATGAATCACTTAAGATCGAAGGGACTAGTTCCTGGAGATGTTTCAGATAATGAGCATGCGAGATCTTATCTAAGCTATGGTAATTTAGCGAATTCTGGACAGGAAGAGGCTTTAATTACACACGCCGACCATTACAACACGAATACTGCATATGGAATAGGTTCTTACTCAAAAGGTAATGTTTTTTTAAATCAAATGGAATATATTCTTGGAGAAGAAACTTTTCAAAGAGCACTGTTGCAATATTATTACGATTGGAGGTTTAAGCATCCTACAGCTCATGATTTTATTCGAGTTATGGAAAAGGAAAGTGGCTTTGTTTTGGATTGGTACCTAGAGTATTTTGTAAATTCAACTAAGAAAATTGATTATGGTATTCAATCCGTTACAAATTCTGGGCTTATGCCCAAAGCAGAAATCACTATTGAAAGAGTAGAGGATATGCCTATGCCTTTGGATATTTTAGTAGAATATGATGATGGTTCTAAAGAAATATATCACATACCTCTTGATCTTATGCGTGGTGAAAAAACACAAGATACTCAGCTATACAAAGATGCCGATTATATGGTACTAGCTGATTGGAATTGGGTAAATAAAAACTATACGTTCAAGTTGAAAAAGAGTAAAAAGAAAATTCAAAAAATTGAGCTGAATCCTTCTATGAAATTAGCAGATATCAATCCTGACAATAATACTTATGAAAATTAATTCATAAGTAGCCAACCTTCTTATTCTAGTTTACGTCTTTCTATGTGAAGCTATTTGTGTTTCATTTAGAAATTAGGTAAAACATTGATAATCAATTAGTATATTTACTATCGAATTATCCATCTAGGAGTTTATGTCTGAAAAAGATTTAATCAAGGCTTGTCAAAATAATAATCGAAAAGCACAGGAAATGCTTTATCGAAAATATTTTGTACTTGTGAAATCTATATGTCTAAGATACACTCATGATGAGGATAAATTAATTTCTATAATCAACGATAGCTTCCTGAAAATTTTTAAAGGAATACAGAAATACCAAGCCACAGGTTCTTTTGAAGGCTGGATACGAAGAACTTCTTTTAACGCATTAAGTGATTACTTCCGAAAAGATAATCGGTATACAAAGGTTACTAGCTTCGAAATTCCAGAGCAATCTCATAATTCGGAAGCTATTGAAGACCTTTATTATGCCGATTTACTCGATATAGTAAATACTTTGCCGCCTACAACCCAAACAGTGTTTAAAAAATATGCAATTGAAGGTTATACGCACAAAGAAATAGGGGATTCACTTGGCTTTTCAGACGGTACATCGAAATGGCACCTTTTTGAAGCTAGAAAGAAATTAAAAAATATTCTCAAGAACAGAGATTTAAAAGTAATAAGTAATGTTGGATAGTAATTTATTCGAAGATAAAGCATGGGAGCAGATGAATAATCTGTTGAATGAAGAAATGCCTGAGAAAAAAGGAATTTTGTGGTGGAAGAATTGGCTTCTTCTAATCCCTATGTTATTACTCTTTATAGGGCTTTATATTTATTGGCCAACTAATGATAATTCAGCTAATTCTGATAATGTGTCCTCTTCATTAGTAGCTGTTGAAAACGTTACATCAACGACAACTATTCGAGAATCTAATGTTTCATCACAAGAAAAATTTCCGCTTAATGAGCAACAAAATAACTACCCATTAATCCAATCTGAAAAAACGAATAACAATTCAATTACTAATACTACTGCAAAAACGAATTACTCAACAGTCAATAAAAGCAATCAAAACTCTATTTCTATTGCTCTAGCAAGCACAATTCCAAACTCATTAAACACTTCAAAATCTATACCTTTAATTACAGATCATTCTTATAATAAGTTTAATAAAAACGTAATAGAGCAACCTATTTCTAATACGCAAATAGCTCCAGTTGCTGTAACTAATACAAAAGCCTTTATAAATGAGCTTGAACTCAATCAAAATATTTTAACTGATAAACGGAACGAACAACAAACTAAAATGCTAAGTACTTCATTGGTTGAAAATTTAAGTTTAAAAGAACACTCACTTCCTGTTCTAACTGTTTCTAGTTTATCTACTTTAGATTTTGACATTAATGCAGTTACAGGAATCAATTATCTAACAGATTATAATTCATTCTCGCATTTCTACGGATTTTCTACTCAACTGTCAAGAAAAAACTCTCCTTGGAAATTTAGAATAGGTGTTAATTATGAGTTCTTAAACTTAGATGAAATCACTAATATCTTAAGTACAAATTCTGATTTGTCGGTTGCAGAAAATTTTCCTGGAGGAATCATGGGGTCTAGCAGTTCACTTACGATTTCGAATGTTCAACAATTATCAATTCCAGTAACAGTTGCTTATAATTTAAACAGATTTAGTTTTGGTTTAGGTGTTAACAATACTATTTTAATCAATGAAACACTTAAAGATAGTTCAGCTGATTTTAATAATGTTCCAAATAGAGTCAATACTTCAGGTACTATCAATAATGTATATCGATTAGGTGTTTTAAAAACAATTGATTACAGAATTACCAACAATTTTTCTACTGGACTTCAATTTAGATATGAATTTTCCGACTTTAACACAGGAAATATTCAGCGTAATAACAAACTTCATTCAATTGGAATTCAATTAAAGTACAAGCTTTATTGACATAAACTACCCTACAAAAGGGCATTTTATATTTAGATAGTGACTTAATTCATTCATTTTTGGGTTCAACCCAAATTATTCACATAAGAATTAATCTTTTTTCCTACTTTTGCGTTCTGAAAAATAAAACAATGAGCAGAATTTTAAATCTACGAGATGCCTTAAATGAGGCGATGAAAGAAGAGATGAGAAGAGACGAAAATGTCTTTTTGATGGGAGAAGAAGTTGCTGAGTACAATGGTGCATATAAAGTTAGTAAAGGAATGTTGGATGAATTCGGTCCAAAAAGAGTTATTGATACTCCCATAGCTGAACTTGGATTTGCAGGTATTGGTGTAGGAGCAGCAATGAATGGATTAAGACCAATCGTAGAATTTATGACGTGGAATTTTGCAATTCTTGCATTTGACCAAATTGTAAATAATGCTGCAAAAACTGTTTCACAATCTGCAGGAGAATTTCATTGCCCTATCGTTTTTAGAGGGCCATCCGGATCTGCAGGTCAATTAGCACAACAACATTCACAAACTTTCGAAG
>CAZMKA010000289.1:0-3361 GCA_964566605.1 uncultured Saprospiraceae bacterium
AGCTGTCATAAAGCTTTATATATACTAAAAAAAATGCCCCGGCGGGCGCCAGGGCCTTAGCCTCATTTAACCCAATCCATTCAATTAAATTATCTCATTTTCAGTGTTTTACAGCGTTAAAATGCTCATGGTAGCTAAGGCTACCATTCCGCTTTTGGCCTCGTAAATTCACTTAAAATGAGGATAATTATAATTTGAATGTTTGAATTAAATGAGGCTAGAATAAACCAATTTCATAAAGATATGTGTCTTTACGTTCAACACTTAAAAAGCTGTCATAAAGCTTTATATATACTAAAAAAAATGCCCCGGCGGGCGCCAGGGCAACAATAAACCAATTTCATAAAGATATGAAATTTAAATAGACGAAATTATTTTTGAATCAATGGTTTAGCTAAGCAATGGAATGACTGTTCATCTTTTGGACAAAAGATAAAATCCATCGGTTTTTACTATACCATTAATTGACTAATCTTGTTTTGTATGAATATGTGAATTGTTTCTATTAAACGTAGGGAAACTATCGTCATCAATAGAGATTACATTCTTATAATCATTTTTTGAACTTGATTCAACCACATCGTCTAAAGCTATATTCAAACGATCATATGCTGGTCTTTTTTCAAGTTCTTGTATTGTCTTAGGATCATCTAGTGATCTTATATCTCTAGGTTCAGCCGTAAGAGGTTTGTAAGAAGGTTCAACTTTTGTTGCTGTAACAACAGTTTCTGTTTCTTCGATAACAGTTTTTGTATTTTTAGAGACACTTACTTCATCAAATTCGAATGTATTTGCATTACTCGAATCTACTGTAGTAATTGTAAACCCATCATTCGCTTCAGTAGGGCCATCCAATGAAACAACAACTTTATCTCTTTTGGGAGCGTTAGCTACCCTATTCTCTTCCATAAAACCAGTTGCAATTAAAGTGATTCTTAGCTTATCTCCCAAGCTATCATCTGTACATTGTCCCCAAATCACATTCGTTCCTCTACCCGCTTCTTCAGATATATAGTCAGTAATTTCACAGAACTCTTTCATATTTATTTCATTCTCTGTAGAAGTAGAAATATTAAGTAAAATATGTTGAGCACCTCTTATATCATTGTCTTTCAACAATGGAGAGTTCAATGCATCTTGGATTGTTCTCATGGCTCTATCGTCACCATTGTTTTCAGCAAATCCCATAATTGCTACTCCGCTCTCTCTCATCACTGTATTAACATCTTCGAAATCAACATTGATCTTTCCAGGTACAGTAATAATCTCTGCGATACCTTTCGCTGCCGTAGTTAATATCTCATTAGCAGAAGAAAATGCATCAGACATTTTTGCTGTTGCAAAATTTTCCATCAATCTTTCATTCGAAATAACAAGGATAGAATCTACATACTTCTTCAACTCTTCAAGACCTTCAAGAGCTTGTCTCTGACGGACCATCCCTTCAAACTTGAATGGCAGAGTAACGATTCCTACTGTAAGAATATCAAGTTCCTTAGCAATTTTTGCGATAATAGGTGCAGCACCAGTTCCTGTACCACCGCCCATTCCAGCAGTAATAAAAGCCATTTTTGTTCCATCTTCTAAGAAAGATTTAATTTCTTCCATAGACTCAATACACGCTTGCTTTCCAATTTCTGGTCTGGAACCAGCACCACGTCCATCCGTAAGATTTGGGCCCAAGCCAATTTTAGTACCAATAGGGTTTTTTTCAAGAGCTTGACGATCCGTATTACAAATCGCAAAGTCAACGCCTTTGATTCCTTGGTGAAACATGTATTCAACAGCGTTACCGCCGCCACCGCCAACTCCAATTACTTTAATTATCGATTTTTCGTGTTTAGGTATATCAAATGTCATGATAATTTATTTTAACGTTTATAATAATTAGAATTCTGAATCAGGAGTTGACTCAAGTAATTCTTTTGCTTTTTCAAAAATATTGCTTACCCAACTTCGCTTTTTAGGCTCACTTTCAGGAGTAAGTTCGTCTTCTAAATCTGTTACAGATTGTTCAATAACAGGTGTTTCTTCGATAACCTGTTCCACAATTTCTTGTGTTTGTTCTTCTTCTGTCTTTTCTGGAAGATTCTTAATTGCATTTATCAATAATCCTATACATGTTGAATATATAGGACTATCAACCATACCATCATACTTATGAGCAAGATGCTCAGTAGGAAGCCCTACTCTAGTATTAAGTCCAGTATGATATTCAGCTAACAAGTTGATGTGATTCAATAAAGATCCACCCCCTGTTAAAACAAGTCCACCTATTAATTTACGATCGAAACCTGATCTTTTAATTTCCCATAGTACGAAATCAAAAATCTCTTGAACTCTTGCTTGAATAATTTTAGAAAGATTTCTCTCGCTTATTTCTTTATGTTCACGGCCTTTTAAGCCAGGAATTGTAATAATTCTATTGTTGTGAACTTCTTCTGCTAAAGCAGATCCAAATTTCACTTTAAGCTTTTCAGCCTGATCAAGCATAACTGTACATCCTTCTTTGATGTCATTAGTTATGATTGCACCACCAAAAGGGATGACAGCCGTATGACGTATGATACCGTCTTTGAAAATTGTGATATCTGTTGTTCCACCTCCTATATCAACAAGTGCAACGCCAGCTTCCTTTTCTTCGTCACTAAGGACTGCTGCTGCAGATGCTATAGGTTCAAGTGTAACATCAGCTACCTCTAGTCCCACTTTCTCAACACATCTTTGAATGTTCCGAGAAGCAGTAACTCGTCCTGTTATAATATGGAAGTTTGCTTCTAAACGCACACCACTCATTCCTACAGGATCGATGATATCTTGTTCTTCATCAACTGTAAATTCTTGAGGTATAACATGAAGAATTTTATCTCCAGCAGGAAGTACAAGTCGATACATATCGCCGATTAGCTTATCAACGTCTGCTCGTGTAATTTCTTCAAGCCCATCTTCTCTCATGAGAATACCGTGGTGATGAATACTCTTAATGTGCTGACCGGCTATTCCGACATACACATTTGTAAATTTAGTTTGCGCCTGCTTTTCTGCCATATCTACAGCATCTTGTATAGCCTTTACGGTCTTACTGATATTGGAAACAACGCCTCGTGAAACGCCTTCACTTTTGACTTTTCCCATACCAAGAATCTCGACTAACCCGTACTGGTTCTTGCGGCCCGCTATCGCACAAACTTTAGTTGTACCTATATCTAAGGCTACAACTATTTCAGAGGGTTTAAATTTCAATTCATTCATAATCGAATGTTTTTTAAATATTATGAAATGGTTTATTTCTATTTTTTTCCGAGTGTTACTTGATCTTTATATTCTAAATTCAAGTAAGAATATTTGTCCCATCCGTCTT
>CAZMKA010000290.1:0-3343 GCA_964566605.1 uncultured Saprospiraceae bacterium
ATATAGTGAAGTCAAGGGAAATTGCTTCTCAGAAAATGTTTTTGATACATAACAGTTTAGGAGAAGACAGCAAGATTTTTGACCCAGACGAAGAGCCTACACCAGCAGGACTTTTCAATAAGATCAACGAAAGTCCAGATGAAGATGATGAGATAAATACCTCAACAGTAATACGAAATAAATATTATGAAATAGTAAAAAATCATCCTGAATTAATTGAAAAAATTAGCCAATTACCTGCTCGTGTCAAATCATCAAAAGAATACGATAAAACTCAGATAAACGTTCTGAGAAAAAAGGGCTTATCAATGTTTGCTCAACAAATACATGATCCCAATTCAGAAAAGAACAAAGTTATTTCAATTTTATTTGAAGAATTAATCCCATCAGTTCAGTGTGAATTTGATGAAAAGAGAATTGATTTATCAAAGAATTTTTGGAAAGGATATAATGACATTAAAGGCTACAAACCAACTCATAAATCTGGAAGAAGTGAAATTGCTTTAGAATCAAAAGCACACGAAAATCTTAAGATAGCATTAAAGATAGTTGACCCAAAAGATTCAAGTACAATTGCCTTTATCAAAACGCTTATTAAAGACATTAAGAAATACCATACTCTATCTAAGAGAACTCTTGGAAGAATAGGAAGAAAGCAATTATCAAGATCTGCATCAGAAAAATTGAAGAAAGATTTTTTCGATGAAATAAAATGGATTCGAAATCAACTGGGAGAAGATTACTTAGAACTAATTCTCAAAAGAGTAGAAAAACAAGAACTTGAGGTAATAATAGCAGTTGAAAATCAAAATATTAGCTAAACATTTACAGCACACTGCCGTCCTCGTGCCTGCGGGCGACAGAGAGCTGTAAGCCAACCCTCAAAAAGACGAGATAAATGAAAAATATTGTAAACGATAAAAGAAACGCCAGTGGGTAATAAATAAGCCTTCTATCGGCAGGAACTGCCTAGATTGAAGGCCATGTTGAACTGAGTTGGTCGATTCCACTCATTCGCTACTATGGAAGAAACAAATTTTATTTTGTTTGATTTCGGTTTTTATAAAAGGTCTAGCACTCTAGTCTTTAGAAGTTTTAGTGTTAGTTTAGAGAACTTTTTATGTAAAATACATTCTATAAGGTTAATTTTATAAATTTCAATCATCAAAATGTTGATAGAGGGCATAGCTTTTCCGTGTCGCTAATAGCAACTAGTGTTGTTTTTCATGTTTTCGTTTCTTATTAAAATTCGGAGGCCCTCTGACAGGTCTTACTTCTGCCAGATAGATCAATTTTCCGTTTTTACAACAAGGACATTTGTCAATTTGTAAACCTTTTTGTTTCCATAATTCTTCCCAACTTATCTTTTGTTGATTAAGCTGACTTGGTTGCTCAAAAGCGTCTTTCCAGTTCCCACTGACAATTCCAAAATGCCTTATGCGTCTAAATCTTTTAGGCAAAATATGCATGCTTAATCTACGAACAAATTCAGTTGCTTTTAATTCAGTTGTTTTTGTTCGGTTGCCATGTTTGTAATCTTTATAGGTAAATACAACTCGGTTATTTTCATAAGTTTTTATACGATGATTTGTTATGGCTGTTTTATGCGTATATCTAGCTATATATTTAACGACTCCTTGTTTACCACCAAAAGGAGGTTTACAATAGACTACCCAGTCTTTTTTAATGACTTGATCTTTAAAAATCTTATCCATCTTCATTCCATTGACTTGTAGGAATTTATTGATACCAATGAGCATTCTTTTTCTAAAAACGGTACTTAAATTGTTGACTGGAAAAAGATATTTTCCATTTCCTTTTGCTTGTCGCCATTGTCCTTTATAATCTACTCCGCCAGCTGTTACTATACAATGTATATGAGGGTGATAGCTCAAGTTCGCTCCCCAAGTGTGTAAAACGATTGTAGCTCCTATTTGAGCTCCGAGGTATTTTTGGGTCCACCCAAAATCATTTATTACGCTCCAACCAGTTTGCATTAAAAGTGAATACATGGCTCGAGGATATCCCATAAACAACCCATGTAAACCATCAGGAATAGTGAAAACAATATGATAAAAATGCGGTCCTACTAAACGCTTTTGTTGTTCTAATATCCACCGTTCCTTTTGAGTATTCTGACACTGTGGGCAATGTCTATTCCTACAAGAATTATAACGGATATGCTGTAACTTACATGTCGAGCATTGATATAAATGCCCGCCTAATGAGGCTGTTCTACATCTGCGAATAGCATCCAATGTACGTATCTGATGAGTATTGCAATTGTTTTGGACGTAAGTCCAGTTATCATCAATAATACGTGCAATAGTATTGTGATTGATTCTTTTTTTAAGCACCGTACAAGCGATCAAATGGACTAAAACGCTCTGATCTTCCTATTCTAGCTACATGTAGATAAACTAAGGTTGTACTTAAATGCGCATGGCCTAATAGTTTACTGACAGTATCGACATCCATTCCAAATTCAAGCAGGTGAGTAGCATAACTATGTCGTAAAGTGTGAACAGTTACCTGTTTTTTGATTCCTGAATGTTTTACGGCTTGACGAATAGCCCATTGTACTCCGCGAGGAGAAAGAGGGCTACCTAAGGATTTTCCATTGAATACGTACACTTTAGGGCTATAAGCTAAGATATACTTTTTAAGGCCTTTTGCCATTAGCGGACTAAGAGGGACATATCGATCTTTGTTGTATTTTGTTTGACGGATGTGAATTGTCATTCGTTGAAAATCAATATCTTGTAATTTTAAGTTGCGTACTTCTTTGGAACGTAAACCAGCAGAATAAATAAAGGACATGAGCACTCGATGTTTTAAAATACGTCCTGCCTTGAACAAGATTTTACATTCAGAGGTGCTTAATACAACGGGAAGTTTATGCTCATTCTTTAAGCTGGGAAGTTTGATGATACGGTCGGTCAACTCATGAGCTCTAAACAAAAAGCGCAAACCATAAACGGTATGTTTAAAGTAAGATTTACTAGGTTTATTACCAGCTAGAAGCTCTTGAAGAAAACCATTGATCTGTTCTTCTTCAAGATAAATGGCAGGTGTTTTAAAATGTAGGCTAATGCGTGCGATACATCTTCCATAATTGGTTAAAGTACTAGGAGAAAGTCCTCCAAGGATAACTTTTTGCTCTAATAGTTCGTACATTTTTGTAAAACCAGTAACTTGGTTCTTTGCTCGTTCTACGAACGGAATGGGCTTGATAGCATTCATAATTATTATAATTTTTACTTATTTATATGAAACTATCTTGCCTATTTTTGAAAATAGGAAAATTTAGAAAATTGTCGACGGAAGGAGACTTAGTTCAACA
>CAZMKA010000291.1:0-3325 GCA_964566605.1 uncultured Saprospiraceae bacterium
CGACGAAGAGTATCGAAGGATAAAACTTAATTTTTCCGCCATTATAGGGTTCAATTTGTATGAATTAAGTGCAAAATTAAACTATTTTTACAAGCTTTTGCACGATTCGTGATTCTTAACAAATCCCTAAATGAATTAATACATGAAGAACGAGAAGTTGTTGATTGTTCTTGCCTTTATTGCGGTTTATATAATATGGGGCTCTTCTTATTTATTTAATAAAATTCTAGTTCAAGAATTACCTCCTTTTGAATTAGCTGGCATAAGGTTTCTTGTAGCTGGTATTTTAATATTTCTATTTGCGTTGATTCGAAAGATGCCTTTGTCTATCACTAAGAAACAATTTCAAAATGTAATAATAGCTGGATTTCTATTTCTTGTTATGGGTAATGGAATTCTTGTGTGGGGATTGAAGTATTTAGATTCTGGATTTACAGCATTAATTATAGCTGGACAGCCATTGAATATTTTATTAATGTTATGGATTTGGAAAGGTCAAAAGATAAAAGGGAAATCCTTGGTAGGAGTATTTCTTGGTCTTTTAGGAATATATTTATTAATGTCGGGGCAAGAATTAGGAAGTAATTTTTCGTGGACTGGTGTCATATTAGTTCTTGTGAGTATGATGTGTTGGGGGATTGCGAGTCTTTTTGTAACTGTTGCAGACTTACCAAAAAATCAATTTATCAATTCTGCTTATCAAATGGTTACAGGAGGGATAAGTATGATTGCTTTGTCACCTATTGTAGGCGAGAAATGGGTGGACCCGTTGTCTCTTTCTGTGAAGGGATATATCTCGTGGGCATTCCTTATTATTTTTGCAAGCATTATTGCCTTCTCTTCTTTCAATTATTTATTGAAGAAGGTTTCAGCAGAGAAAGTGGCTACTAGTGCATATGTAAATCCTTTAGTTGCTATTTTTTTAGGTTATATTGTGCTTGATGAGCGGTTGAATTTTTTGACAATTATTGCTAGTTTGATTTTATTGGTAGGTGTTTATTTTGTGAATTCAACGAAAGAGGAGAAATCGTTGTCATAGGCTGGTGCATTGTATTGGGCTGGTATTGTAATTTTAAGTTATTTAAGGATTCATGGAGGTAGTGGAAAATTTTTCATCCGTTGAGCTCGCTTATAAATGGAACTTAATAATTACTTTTATGGTTGTACCAAATAGGTACGCAAAATATTTTAATTATGTTAGTAATAAGTAGTCGAGAATTTAGACAAAATCAACGTTTGTATTTTGATAAAGTAGATAAAGGAGAAAACATTATTGTACAAAGAGGTAAGGATAAAGCTTATGCCCTGACTCCTGTAAGTGAAGATGATATCTATTTTAATGCAGAAATGATTAAAAGAATAAAGGAAAGTTCGCAGCAAGCTAAGGATGGTAAGTACACTACGCTATCTTCTTCTGAGGATATAAAGAAGTTATTAGATTTATGAGTTATGAAGTTCGACTAACTTTAGATGCTTTGAATGATATAGATAGACACAAGAAATCTGGAGATAAATAGATACTTTTAAAAATAGCTGCTCTATTAGAAGAACTTAGACATCATCCGCGAACAGGTAAGGGACAACCAGAAAAACTGAGATATAATTTAGTAGGTTTTTGGTCAAGAAGAATAAGCAAGAAACATCGATTAATTTATGAAATTGAAGATGAGATAATTACGGTTGTCGTAGTGAATGCTTATTCTCATTATGGAGATAAATGAAATAAGCTAGACTTGTTTTAAATCTATAAAGAATAACAGACATAGATCACATTGATAATGACTCTGGTAAAAGTAGAAGAAATCAAAAATCATCAAGGTCCTTTAGTGCAAAAGGGATATAATGAAATTCTTGGTTTAAAAAAATAAGCATTCATTTGTTGAACTAAATCTAGTTTCTAAAAAGTTAAAAAGATAGGATACATATTTGCTCTACTAAAAAGAGATACTGATTCTCTCAAGGATTAATACAAGCTTAATATTAAGAATCTAGAGGATTATAAAAGGAATGGAGAATTTTCAACAGCAGAAATAGTAAAAGGAAACTAAAGAATGAATAAAAACGTTTAAATTTGAACAAAACTATTAGTATGGTGATGGTATTAAAAAAAGGAACGGATAAGAAAAGTATTGAGGCTGTTTTTGCTAAATTGATGAATCGAAAGAGAAAATCAAAAGGCATTAATGCGTTTAAATATTGTGGAATAATCAAACTAGATAAAGACGCTTTATCTATCCAAAAAGACCTACGAAGTGAGTGGGACTAAGTTGTTTTTGGACACTAATATTGTTTTATATCTGCTTAATGGAGATAGAACAATAGCAGAAATTATAGATGGTAAACAGCTTTATATTTCCTTTATAACAGAGTTGGAATTACTAGGGTATAAAGGATTAAATTTAACTGAAAAGACACAAATACAAGCTTTTTAGATGAAGTTTCTATCATAAATATTAACGAACAAATCAAGGAAAGAACTATTTCTATTAGGAGAAGTTATTCAACAAAATTACCAGATAGTATAATTGCAGCAACATCAAATTACCTTGATATTCCTTTAATTACAGCTGACATAGGATTTAATAGAATCGAAGAAATTGATGTGGTTATTTATGAGTTAAATTCTTAATCCCCACACTCGCTTACAAACCCTTGCCTAAAGAACAGTGTATCATTTCACATTTGCGAAGAACAGTTTCAAAATCCAAAATCCTGTTTCAACTGACGTAGTATTAGTAGTGAATTCTTTTATTAAAACTCAAACAAAATTAGGAACTAAATTAGCGATAGATTAATAAAAATCAGATTGCAGTTTTATTTGTTTTGATAGGCGTGGTTGTAATGTGTCTAATTATATTATCTATAAAGAAGAATTCGAATGGTGAATTTTCATCCGTTGAGGTGACCAACCATTACAACGTGTTGAAGTAGGAAACTAAAGCTCTAAAGAAATCGTTATCTTTGAACAGTATTTAATCAAGAACGTATGAGTTTACAAGACATCTTAAAATTATCAGCAGAAGAGAAAGTGAATATGGTTGATCAAATTTTGGACAGCTTAGCAACAGATAATGTTGAACTTACATCGAATCAACAACAAGAATTAGATCGTAGAATGGAACTTGATAATAAAGATAAAATGTCATGGTTGTCGTTAAATGAGGTGAAATCTAGATTAAATAAATCAATTTAATGAAGTATAACTTAAGCGTATCTGAGTACGCTTTACTAGATATAGAAGATGCTATTTATTGGTATGAGTCAATACATCGGGATATTCACAAGTAAGGACAATGCATAGTAATCCCTCAATATTCTTGTGACG
>CAZMKA010000292.1:0-3311 GCA_964566605.1 uncultured Saprospiraceae bacterium
CACTTGTAGGTTTAAGATTCGAAATGGAGTGTTTATAAACGGTAAATTCTCAAGATTCTGTTCGTAAGTATTTCTATTATATTGAGAAAGAAAAAAGTGTCTGTTCTCATCATATTCGTCTGGATAAACTTCAAACTGTTGTAAAGTTCCTCCAGCCTGAATCTGAAGTTCTTCTTGAGAAGATTGTTGTTCAGCAGCAATTGTAGTAATTTTCAAATGCCCGAATTGCATTTCTGCTTTTACCCCAAACAATGATTGATTTCCTTGAATAAGCTGTCCTCTTAAAGGCATACTGATATTACCAGCCTCGACTTTTTTCAAGATATCATCCTCTGTCCACTTTTCACTATCATAAACTAAGTTTAGTTTATCATCGAAATTAAAAGTTGAATTAGAATCAAAATTAAACCCAAGATCCATCTTATCTCCTATCTTTCCTTGAATATCCGTTTTGATATTCATATTAAAATCCGGTGCACCAAATTGTTGAGCACGCACGGGAATATTAGGATTTTCTACCTTTTGGTAATCGTAACCTAAAGTGATATCTATTCCTCCTTGAGGTTCAATAGTAATTGCGTTTCCTCCAAAAAGTCTATCGATTAACTTTTTCTTAATATCAATTCTTGCTACAGGGTCAATTATTCCACTTTTTGACCTATTCGAAGCATCAATTCCAGCTAGTTGATTAAAATAATCTCGCTCAGCCTCCTTTGCTTGCCAATCGAGATATTCCGTAAATGTCATGTAAGTAGGCGCTCTATAATAGCTATCACCTATCATTTCAGTAATAATGTATAAGCCAGTTTCAGGGTCATAAGTAACTTCCTTTTTTACATCACTAGGATCTTGTAAATCAAAAGGATTATACGAACCTGCTGTAACAAAATCATCCAAGCGATCTTTTAAAGGGATTGTATCTAGAACAATTGGTGTGTTTATTGTGTTAACTTCATATGTTGACAAGGGACTAGGGCCCCCAGCATATAGCTGAGAACAATAAACTATCACAGCAATCAAAGAGATTAATTGCTTAAAGGTAACTTTCTTCATTTGATATATTCTCTTAGGATTTTTTCCAATCCTATCTTTAGCACATTCGTTAATAACGTAAGTTCGTATCCGCATATTATAAATAAATGGGTATTATGACATTTTTTTTAGCACAGCTTTAATTAAAGCTTCACTATCCATTGAATCTGCAGAATTTTTAAGGATATCAGACAAGGTTTTTTCTACTCTATTTTTAGGAAACCCAAGTGTCGTCAAAGCACTTAACGCTTCATTTCTTGCACTATTGTCTTGAAACACCATGTTTGTGTCACTAATTGCAATTTCTTTAGTCAATTTGTCTTTTAAATCAAGTATGACTCTTTTTGCAGTTTTGGGACCAATCCCCTTTACTTTTGAAAACCTCACATGATCATCAGCGGCAATAGCACGCACGATTTCATCAGGAGTCATGCTAGATAAAATAACTCTAGAAGTATTAGGTCCTATTCCTGAAACGGAGAGTAATTTATTAAATAAATTCTTTTCTTGTTCCGTCATGAATCCATACAATGTATGAGAATCTTCCTTAACAATAAGTTGTGTGTAGATTTTAAGATCATCCAGCTTTTCGAGCTGAGAATAAGTCAACAAACTTATATTTACATGATAAGCAACACCCGCTGCTGTTTCTACATGAATATCAGTAGGTGACTTAAATGTGATTTTACCTTTTATATATGCGATCATCGAATTATCCTAGAAATTTGCAAAAGTAAAGAAATTTTCGGCTTTTATTGCATCGATTATACAGTCCATTATTTCATAAGAGCCATATTTAACAAACGATTATGTATGAAAATATATTATAATGCGTCAGGTTCTTTTATTTTTTATACTCAAAAAGTGCTAAACTTTAGCTTTGTACTATCTTTGAGCTAAAATAAAATCATCTCACGAATGAACATACTTATCTTAGGAAGTGGAGGAAGAGAACATGCTTTAGCTTGGAAAATCAAGCAATCTCCTCTTTGTGATTCGCTTTATGTAGGTCCTGGAAATGCAGGAACTTTTCAGTTAGCAACAAATGTAGATTTGTCGATTTCAGATTTTAAGCAAATCGGAGAATTTTGTTTGAATCAAGACATTAAAATGATGGTTGTAGGCCCTGAAGCACCATTAGTTGAAGGAATATATGACTACTTTCAAAGCAATGGTTCCCTTTCTCACATTCATGTAATAGGACCCTCGAAACAAGGAGCTGTATTAGAAGGAAGTAAGGCTTACGCCAAAAAATTCATGCAGAAATATAATATTCCTACTGCAGGCTACGCTGAATTTACATTAGAAAATTTAGAAGATGGAATTGCGTATATCCAAAATCAAAAAGGGCCAATCGTATTAAAGTGTGATGGATTAGCTGCAGGTAAAGGGGTTGTGATTTTAGAGGATAAAGAGCAAGCTATTCAGGAGCTTACAAATATGTTGAATGGGAAGTTTGGAGGAGCAGGAAATACTGTCGTTATAGAAGATTTTTTAAGTGGGATAGAGTTTTCTGTTTTTGTTTTAACCGATGGAAAAGACTATAAAATTTTACCTGTCGCGAAAGATTATAAAAGAATAGGAGAAGGAGATACTGGATTGAATACTGGTGGGATGGGTGCTGTTTCACCTCCGTCTTTTATAACTGATGGACTTATGTCCAAAGTGATTTCAAAAGTAGTAGAGCCTACAGTAAAAGGAATACATAAAGAAGGTATAAGTTATAACGGGATTGTTTTTATTGGACTTATTCGTGTTGGAGACGAGCCTTATGTAATAGAGTACAATTGTAGATTGGGTGATCCAGAGACTGAAGTGATTTTACCTCGATTAGATTCTGATTTAGTTGAGCACTTTTTATCTTTACACAATGGAGATTTATCTGCTCAAGAAATAAAAATAACAAATCAATCTGCTGCCACAGTCATGCTTGTTTCAGGTGGTTATCCTGAAGCATATGAAAAAGGTAAAGTAATGTCTATTCCAGCTGAATCAAGTTCTATTTATTTTCATGCGGGAACAAAATCGTCAGGAGAAAATGTAGTTACTAACGGTGGAAGAGTTTTAGCGATAACAAGTATGGATAGCTCGTTTGAAAAAGCTATTTCTATAAGTATGCTTGAAGCGGAGAAAATATCCTTTGAAGGTAAAAACTATAGAAAGGATATAGGTTTCGATTTATAGTATTCTCATCTTGTAATGGCTTATACTAAATTCACCATATACAGGGATATTCACAAGTAAGGACAATGCATAGTAATCCCTCAATATTCTTGTGA
>CAZMKA010000293.1:0-3286 GCA_964566605.1 uncultured Saprospiraceae bacterium
TATTTTATTTAAATGTAAATCTACATTTGATTTGGAAAGATCTTGTAATTAAAAAACACTATTATCCTTAATTAAACAAGTGTAGGACAGAATGTTAATCTGATTGTATCTTCAAATACACATTTAGCTATTGCCTTGATAACTTTTCGTCTTTTGGTTTTCGAATAATTCAATCTTTAATTCATATAGTTGTGCATACGAAAATATAGGGAGGAAAACCGCTAATATTGTTAATCTTAAGTGTTTCATAATAGTCATTTCAATGATGTTATTAGGATTGAATCAGAAAATTATAGATTACGTTGACATGAATCGAATTTAAAGATTGATTTAATTTTCACTAAAGTTATTCTATACTTCAGAACCTACAAAATGGAATTTTGTATTTCCTAGAAATTGATAATGTTTAGCATCGACGAAGTAATCAACCTTCTTTCTTGGTTAGTTTTGCTTAATCCTCGAATACAAAAGGATTTTGCTCTTGGTATCTACGAATTCGTTCTTTCCGTTTACGATCTTTGACTCGTTCCTTCTCATCGAGAAATGGTATTGTTCTAGCAATAGTAAGCATCCATGATTTTTCATTACTCTGCAATGATTTCTTTCTCCTCAAAAGACAATCAAAATATAGTGAATTTTCAAAATTATAAACAATTATATTCCCTTCTGTTTTTCTCTTGACGTTCTCCATTCCTTGAATAATAATTCCACCATGACGATTCACAAAAGCTGGGATATTATCAATATCTAAACTGTCAAGACTTATTTCATAATACCGCCAAACAACACGATTATTACATCTCTTTATCTGTTTCGAATTGAAAGGATAATATGAAGAACTTGTATCGAGATTGAATTCATTAGTTTGTAATTTAATTCCAAAAATTGAACTGGGACCTATTAATTTTCCGTAATTATTACAATCTACTTCTATTTCATATTGAATTAACGTGTCTCCTAGTTGTTTTACAAATTGAACCTGATCACAAGGCATTCCGCCAAAACGATAACCATCTTTTACTAACGATTCCAAAGTCAGGTTCGAACTAAGTTCAAATGGATTTTCTGATGGATTCGGCAATATTGTTTCTTTCGACATATAACGAACTATTAAAACAAAGTTTAATATCAGTGAAAAAATGAGAAATATTTTTGTTCGTTTATTCAAATTTCAAACAATTGTTTTATAAGTAAAGGAGAGAGTATTTGTGTATAGTATGTTGCGGAAAATAAGGATGTCAAATTGATAATCTTTGCATGTCTTGTTATTTTAGAAAATTTTCATTTTTCATAGGATATGATGTGTTTTCACTAAGATAAATGTAAGAAAATATTTAGGAAGTAGATGAATCTATATCAAGTGTTTTTAAACGGTGAGGAAACTTTATAACACCTCTCTTTCGCGTAAAGGATAGTAGTGGACGACTAATACCAATTCTGTTTTAAGGTTTCACTTTAGTTTCAAGAATTATTAAACCAAGTATAAGGCAGAAAACACAAGGATAGCATTAGCTATCGTGAGTATTTCTAACGAAGTAATTGGTTTTATAAACTTGAAAATAAGTGAAATTCTAAAGCAGAATTGGTATTAAAGGAGTGTCCGGCAGGACGGAGCTTAGCGAACCCACGAATAGCCTGACCCGACAGGGATACGCCCATAAAAAAACCTTATCAAACACCCATACCCCCCTTTCAAAACATTCTACCCTTTATTTAGCATTTCTACATACTCACTTCTTCTAGTCTTTTAACAATTTGTAAAACTATATCTGACCTTTTCTTTCTTAGTGCGTCTAATAATTCTGTAAACAAGTACAATACAGAATGAACCCTGTAATGGTGGAAAAATTAAGTTTTATCCTTCGATAATTACTGAATTTTAACCGCAATTATAAAGTGCAATCTGTATAAATTCATTTTCCTTAGCACATGTATTCTTTTAAATGAAAAATGGAAGAATTAATAAATTATAAATAAACCACGTGTTTGAAATTTTTAAAAAATCAATATTATGAACAATCTATTTTATCTCTTATTACTCTTTGTGTGTCCTTCCATAGGAACAAGTCAATCTGTTGATGTAGTTGGAAAACTAAAAGTATCGGATATGGATACCATTAACTCGGAAAATCTCTTGGTAGTTAAGCAACAAGATGGAACATTAGCAACTAGAATGTTATCTACATTGCCACCTGCAGTAGATACCTCAAGAAGCTTACAAAGCGATTTGTTATTGACTTCAGCACTTTGTAATTGCCCTAGTTTACCGCCTGCTATGCTACAGTCATTGTTAGACAATGGTTATACAGTCCAAGATTTAATAGATTTTCAAATTTCAATTCAAGATCTTGTAGATAATAACATACCTATCGCGGATTTATATGCAGCAGGTGTATCTTTAACTGATTTAATTGCAGCTGGAGCAACCGTACAAGACTTATTAAATGCTGGAGTTCCTGTTCAGGATTTAGTAGCTTTAGGTGTACCCGTACAAAGTCTTTTGGACGCGAATCAAACACCATTAACATTATATAACGGAGGAGTCATCATCGATTCATTATATGGAAAAGTATATGAAGGTGGGCTAATATTTTATTTTGACATAAATACTGGCAACGGTTTAGTATCAGCAGCTACAGATCAAGGTACAGGAAATCCATGGGGATGTTATGGAGTAGATATTTCGGGTGCTGATGCAACTGCAGTAGGAACTGGTAGTCAGAATACCATAGATATAGAGGCTGGCTGTACAACTGCAAACACTGCCGCAGATCTATGTGCTAACTTGTCACTCAATGGTTATAATGATTGGTTTCTACCTTCGAAAGATGAATTAATTGAAATGTTTTACAAAATAGGAGCTGGCGCTCCTGCACCAAACAATAACATTGCAAATTTCACAACTATTTTTGATTCGTATTATTTAAGTTCTTCAGAAATCATACCCACTAATGTATGGGCAATGGAGTATACTATACCGCAATTAGTTGATCGAGACAAAAATTTTAATGGCTACGTAAGAGCCGTAAGAGCATTTTAACTTTCACTTACTTGATTTACATATAAAATAACGCTTAGCACATGAATCGTGCTAAGCGTTATTTTGTGTGGTCTAATTTTACTAACACCCCTCTTTTCGCGTAAAGGATAGTAGTGGACGACTAATACCAATTCTGTTTTAAAGTTTCACTTTAGTTTCAAGAATTATTAAACCAAGTATAATACCAATTGTGTTTTAAGGTTTCACTTTAGTTTCAAGGATTATAAAATCAAGTACAAGGCAGAA
>CAZMKA010000294.1:0-3247 GCA_964566605.1 uncultured Saprospiraceae bacterium
CCTCAAAATCGAAATGATATCCTTGAAATTTAAACCAACAAATTAAAATAGAAATGGTATTAGGATAAAACTTAATTTTTACGCCATTATAGGGTCCAATCTGTATTACACCTTGAATATCAAATAACTAAAAAAAGGTGACTTCGTTAGAAATCACCTTTTCAAATTATGCTTTAATGTTCTTATTTGAATAAGTATCTTATTCCAAGTTGCATTTGCCATCTTGAACTTTGAATCCCACTATCATCGAAGAAAGGAGAAACTCTATTCGCGTCTAAGTTAGTAAACAAGTCATTGTCTTCACCTACTAACAAACTATTGTTAAAAGTAAATGTTGGAGTTCTTGTTGTATTACCGTCGCTATCAACTTGAAATCCTTCAAAATTAATTAACTGTACATCTGAAGAATAGAAAGATCTTAGTCCCCAATTTTCACTTAATAAATTAGTAAAATTGAAGATATCAGCCGTAAGTTGGAACGTGTGATCTTTGCCACCTGCTTTAATTGAAAAATCTTGGATTAATTTCAAGTCCAATACATTCGCCCATCTTCCCCATGAAGCATTGTTTTCTGCATAACCACCTCTGTTTTCTGACAAATATGGATCAGCTTCAATTGCTGCATCTAAAGATGCCCATTGTTGCTCTGGAGATACTACTACACCGTTAGATTCAAATTCAACCAAAATTATATCAGAGCTAGTTTCTGGAATATAAATCAAGTTTCTTTCTCTTGAATCTTCATTAGTCAAGTTACCATTATCATTATATATGTATGAATATGGAGAACCTTGAGAAGTTTCATGGAATATACCAATCGTGGTTGCTATATTATTCGTCCATTCGAATCTTTTAGCAACATTAAATATAATACGATTTCCGGCAGCAAACCCTGATCTAGTTAAAGGTTGATCGAAATTTCTTCCACCTACAGCGTGTAATCCTCTCCACTGTGATGAGTTTTGAGAAGATGTCCCGTCAAATACTGAATATGCATCTCCATATGAATAAGCTAATGTAGTTGTCCATCCATCTTTGAATGGTCTTGAAACTGAAGCTGTAGCATTATAAGAATATCCTTCACTCGTATTATAACCTAATAAAATTCTAGAATAAGTAGGATCTATTTCATCTCTTCTATCAAAGTAAGGTCTATTATCTGGAGTTCCTGTTAAAGTTTCTGTACTTGGTTTAAGATTTAAATTTTGATATGCAACATTTTGTAATGTCTTAGTATACATAAAATCTAAATTGGCAATTAAACCAAAAGGTAGTTGTTGGTCAATAGCTAAATTTGTTCTCCAGAATTGTGGTAATTTAAAATCATCTGCAAATAAATCAATTGATCCACTTGGTGAAGTATTAACTAAATCAACATCACCTGGAGATTGAGATTGTATGTCTGGATTGAATTCAGTTACTGGATTAATGAAACTCGCTGTATAACCAGCATTTAATCCATAGTTGTTATATGCTCCACCTACCCATACCAATGGTGCTCTTGAAGTGAATATTCCTGTACCACCTCTTAATTGTGTCTTTTGATCTCCAAAAACATCAAAGTTGAAACCAATTCTAGGCGAAACTTGTAAATTAGGTCTTATAAAACTTCCTACTTCTGCTCCTCTTAAATCGTACCCTTCTGCTTCAAGCAATGGTATTGTCTCTGTGTTAAAAGCATCATTTTCTGGAGTATTTCCATAAAACGGTAAGTCAAATCTTACACCACCGGTAAGCTTAAAATTGTTACTCACTTGGTATTCGTCTTGAATATAAAACCCTAGTTGTGAAGTTCTAAATTCAGCAATGGCTGCTGATTCGTCACCTGACACATTATCAACTAATGAATATACTCTTTGATAGAATGAAGGAGCTCCATTATTATAGAAGTCACTGAAACTATTAAATTCGTATTGTCCAAAATTATATGCCAAAAATAAATTTGCAATATCATAGTGCTCAAAACTACCTCCAATTAAGATGGTATGTTTACCACTATAATATTCAAAATTGTTTCTTACTGTGTATATATTTTGCTTTAATAAATTCGCAGTAGAAAACCTCTCCGATCCAAAAAAGATACTTCCGTTTCCATCAGCTATTTCTACATATGGAAAAGGATCTTGATATGGATCTCTATCATCATTTACATTAGTATAAGATAATACAAGATTATTAGACATTTTATTTCCTAAAACTGAATTTAGTTCTAGTGCAGTTGAATTTGTAACTGAATTAAAAAATTCTGAACTATTTAAAAAGTTTATATTTCTTGTATTAGATTGTACTCCTTCCAAGTTTCGTGCTGCAACATATCCATGTCTTAAAGATAATTTATGATTCTTATTTAAGTTATAATCAAATTTCACAGTAACTTTATCACTGTTTAAGAATCTTTCATTATCTGTAAAAGTACCAGGATCATATCCATATTCATTATTCAATTTATCAATTAAAAAATTAATAGAATCTCTTGAATCTCCTATGTATGAATCCGCATCAAAAGGAAGAGGTGTAACTTCTCTCTGAATCTCTGCATTTACAAAAAAGAACAATTTATCCTTAATGATAGGCCCTCCTAATCTAAACCCAGATGTTTGTGCTGTGAAATCAGATATTCCTGCATTTAAGAACGTATCTCTTATAAAATTCTGATCTCTGTAAAACCCATATACTGATCCTTCGAAATTATTTGTACCTGATCTTGTTACTGCATTAATTGATGCTCCAGCAAATCCTCCTAATCTAACATCAAAAGGAGCTAATGAAACTTGGAAAGTTTCAATTGCATCTACAGATATAGGAGAAACTCCTGTTTGTCCACCATTTGTTCCTGATCCTGCAAGACCAAATACATCATTGTTAATCGCTCCATCAATAGATAATGAATTATATCTGTTGTTCATACCAGCGAATGAAATTTCAAACCCATCATTTCCTTCATTTGAAGTAGATTGTGGTGTTAATCTTGTGAAATCAGCAATTGATCTTGAAACTGTAGGCAATGTTGAAATTTGCTCTTCAGTAATAGTCGTCTCTGCACCTGTTCTGTTACCATCGAATATACTATTTCTATCAGCTATTATTTCTACATCTGTAAGAGTAACGGCATCTGTAGACATTGTGATATTGACTCTGTATGTCTGTCCAAGTTGGATACTTATACCTTCTTGAGTATATTTTTGATATCCTAAATATGTTACTTCAACTCTATACGGCCCTCCTACTTTCATATTGGGAATACGAT
>CAZMKA010000295.1:0-3204 GCA_964566605.1 uncultured Saprospiraceae bacterium
TTTTCGGAGAAGCGCTTTTGCCGGGTTATCCCTATTGGCTATCGCATACTGGTGGTGCATCATTTAACAACAAAGCCCAAAAGGAAATTCATGCACACTACATAAAACAGTCGATTCAGATAGAAAAAGGTGATTTAGACTCTATATGTAAACTTGCACAAAAGCATAAGATAGCAGTCTACCTTGGTATGATGGAGCGCGCTCAAAACCGTGGAGGTCACAGTTTATATTGCACACTTTGCTTTATCGACAATAATGGAATTATCCAATCCACACATCGAAAGTTACAACCTACTTTTGAGGAACGGTTAGTATGGTCGATGGGAGATGGAAATGGGCTTGATGTCCATGAAATAGGCGAATATAAATTTGGTGGATTGAATTGCTGGGAAAATTGGATGCCGCTAACAAGAGCTGCCTTATATGCACAAGGTGAAAACGTACACATTGCTGTATGGCCTGGATGTTTAAGAAATACCGAAGATATTACGCCTTTTATTGCTAAAGAATCTCGTTCGTTTTCAGTGTCTGTTTCAAGTTTGTTTTCACCCTTGGATATTCCTAAATCAACACCACATTATGATAAAATGATGGAGAAGATGCCTAAGTCTATTTCAAATGGAGGTTCTTGTATTGCGAATCCTGATGGAAGCTGGTTGATAGAACCTGTGATTGATAAAGAAGTATTGTTGACAGGTGTTTTGGATGTGTCCAAAGTTTATGAAGAACGTCAGAATTTCGATCCTTCAGGTCATTATTCTAGACCAAGTGTAACGCAACTTCGCTTGAATAAAAGCAGGCAATCAACAATTGAAATTATTGGCGAGTAAAAGCTAGCCAAAGCCATATTAAAACCTGAATTTTTGAACTTTTTCTCTTTCAATTCATGAATAGGTCTAAAAAATAAAGTTTTTTTTAGTTGTTTAAACTAACATAATGAATTGAAATTGTAAGCTTGATAAGGTATTTCAAGCTGATTTTCGAACAATACTATCAATTCTGTTTTAAGGTTCCACTTTAGTTCTAAGAATTTTTAAATCAAGTACAAGGCAGAAAACGAGAAAAAAAATAGATCTCAAAAAACTAAAACTTAGTCAATCTCACTTCCGCTAATTGCAGATTCGTATATCAATTCTATAACAGAATTTAATCTTTTAGAAACTACTTGTATCTAATACAATTTTTAAGGTAATTCTTAAAAAATAAAATTCCTTTAAAAGAAGTACTCCTTTCATTTTAAGTCACCTTTAGAGTAATGTTTTTTTTATTAATAGATAGTAACTATTCTTGATTCATGCTAATTATAAGTCATAAATAAGTGTGCATAGATTTGGTAAAAAAGGTGTTTTGTTAGTAAAAAATCTGCTTTTTCCATTTTAACTTATCAGCGACACTAGTAAAACAAACAAACAACAAAATTTTATTCCGCATGAGCGCGTAAGGCAGACCTTTATTGCAATATTTAGTAAAATATAAAATATTAATTCAAAATTTGGCTGTAATGTAAAATTTTATTTATGTTTGCGAATGCGAAAGCATCTGGCTCAATCCATGACTAACAATTCAAGAGCCTGACTAAAACGGATTTGTGATTTTATTGAGGGAGCCAACATTATAATGATGTTTGGCTTTCCTTTTTTTTAGGAAGGTTTTCTAGTAAAACATCTATCTAGAAAAACTTACTTTTCGATTAAATACTTTTCTGAATCTTTCCTTTGTAATGATTTTTACAAAATGAAAATTTATTATTTAATTTAACACTTTAATAGACTTTATTCTTAGCTAAATCGATAACTGATTTATAGAAATTAATAAGTGGCAGAATTACTTTTTCTTTATCTGGAAACTGAAGATAATACACGCTCAACTTTTGCTAAGTTATGATTCCCCAGTTCGTAAATATTTTATTTATTCTTCTTTACAATTACTATGCAGTAAATGATTGGTGACAAGTGCTCTAGAAAATCCTATACTAAATAGGAATTATCTTGAGAAATATCATGAAATAAGAAAATTTCCTAATCCAACTTAAGAACTTGTAAGAAAGCTTTTTGTGGAACCTCTACATTTCCTATACTTCTCATTTTCTTCTTACCTTTTTTCTGCTTTTCTAGTAGCTTACGCTTTCTCGTAATATCACCTCCGTAACATTTAGCTGTAACATCTTTTCTTAAAGCAGAGATTGTTTCTCTAGCGATAATCTTAGCACCAATAGCAGCCTGAATGGCTATCATAAATTGTTGCCTTGGTAATAGTTCTCGTAATTTCTTACAAATTTTTCTACCAAAAGAATCTGCTTTATCCCTATGAACCAAAGAAGACAATGCATCTACTGACTCTCCATTTAGTTTAATATCTAATTTTACTAAATCACTTGCTTTGTAAGCTGTTGGCATATAATCAAATGATGCATATCCTCTAGATATAGACTTCAAACGATCATAAAAGTCAAATACAATTTCTGCTAGAGGAAGTTCGAAACTCAATTCAACACGTTCAGTTGTAAGATATGTTTGTTTGGTTAAAGTACCTCGCTTTTCCATACATAGCGACATAATAGTCCCTATATACTCTGGCTTTGAAATTATCTGTGCACTGATATAAGGCTCTTCTACCCTATCAAGCATTGTTGGGTCAGGTAAATCATTCGGAGTATTAATAAGAAGTTTTTCTCCCTTTTTCGTGTAAGCAAAATAAGATACGTTGGGAACAGTCGTAATTACTTCTTGATTAAATTCTCTAGAAAGTCTCTCTTGGATAATTTCTAAGTGCAACATACCTAGAAATCCACATCGAAAACCAAAACCTAATGCAATTGAAGTCTCAGGTTCGAACACCAATGATGCGTCATTCAACTGAAGCTTTTCTAATGAATCTCGTAAGTCTTCAAAATCATCATTATCAATAGGAAATATACCTGCAAATACCATTGGCTTTACCAACTCAAACCCATCAATTCCTTTTTCACACGGATTGGCTACAGTTGTTATAGTATCTCCTACTTTAATCTCACTTGATGCTTTTATACCTGTTATGATATATCCTACATCTCCCGACTTTAATTGTTTCTTAGGTATAAGATCCAGTTGTAAGATACCAACTTCATCAGCATTATACTCATTCCCTGTATTCACAAATCGAACTTGATCTCCTTTATTCAGAACACCATTCAATATTCTAAAGTATGCTATTACACCTCTAAAT
>CAZMKA010000296.1:0-1121 GCA_964566605.1 uncultured Saprospiraceae bacterium
AACATCCCCACTGTGCCTGATATCATGATCGCGGGCGGTAAGTCGAATTTGACGATTAGAGTACTGCATGGACGAATTGAGGATCAAGGAGTTGGAAATCGAAGTATGTCGGTTTTTCGATTGGAACATAAGGCAGATATCGTTTTATGACCATGTTACGGAGTTCTTGATTTTGGGTTGTTTTGAAGATGGAGATTTTATTGATATTGAGAAAATCGAGAATTTTGAGGATAACTATGTGAATATTCGGGATGAAGAGAGGACCGATCCGTTGGGAGTGCAGAAGGCTGCGAGGTTCTCCTTCTTGGAAGAAGTCAACAAAGAGTTCATCGAGAAAAAAATGAGGGAAAATTGCATTGATGTGATGGAAGTGATTTTGAACAATTTTGTTTGGGACGAAAGATTCGAAAAAGAAGTGGCTTACTTAGTAGTCGTCGCTGCTCGTCACCTCTGCCTCATCGAAAATTGCTACAGCGCCATCCTCGAACGAAAATTTAGCATAGTCGTCGCAAACCCAGAAAACTTCACCCAAAGCTTGAACCTCATCCTTAAACATTTCGGCACGGCCTTAACAATCAATAAAAATCATCAAAATTTCGACGAAGTCGAAATTTATTCTCAAGGGGAAAAAATGATGGAAGCGGTAAGCAGGCCACAGAGCCCATACATGAGTTCAAGGAGAGACTACCAATCGAGCATCGGCATGAGTTCCGAGGCCAGAACCATCGAAGATGGTTCATTGTCAAGCGGAGAGTTCAGCGATCGAGAGGAGCCTGCCCAACAAGGCCGAGTTTACTTCAGCCCGACCATGCCGCTAGAAGTGGCAAAGAGCGCGCACAGCGCGCGGAGCGTGCTTAGCATCAGGAGTGTGAACACTGTGGTGACTGGGCAGCCGAAAGAAACGGGGAATAGGAAGGAGAGTGTTCTGGGAGTGAAAGATTATGGGGAGATGGTTAATCGAGAAAATGGGATCCAAAGGATTGGAGTTGAGAATGGAGATTATAAGGGGAGAGGAGAAGCGCCTGTGAGGAAGTCTTTTGTTTTGAAATCTGGGAAGAAGATTGTTAAGGAAAATAAGAAGATGTACAGTCCGGGCTCTCAAATTGATTCGGTGAATATTG
>CAZMKA010000296.1:1131-3195 GCA_964566605.1 uncultured Saprospiraceae bacterium
GTGCAGGACAATGCGATAGTTGAGAAAGCGGTCTCTGGCCCCATCATGTTCTTAACATCTGAAACGCCGTTCTATGCCGAAAGCGGCGGGCAAGCAGGGGATAAAGGTCACGCCAGTTTTGCAAATGGCGCAAAGATTACGATTAAGGATGATTACAAAAGGAAGTATCATTCTCCTAAGTTCACTTCAGGGAAAAGAGTTGTTTACAATCGAAGTAACTTAGTGTCCATCGGCAGTAGATCCCCAGATTGTGAATCTCAAGCTTCCCACACGACTCCCAAAGTAGACTATTCTTGGGTCATCAAACCAGCCGATCCTGCAGCCAAAAGCCCCGTTAATTCTCCTCAAGGCTCAAAACAAAATTTGTCTAGTCTTGGAAAATTGAGAAAATTAACAATGGCTAAATCGTATCTGGATAACAAACAAAACACTGCCAAATCGAAGGCCAGGAAGAAGACAATCAACACCATTGGAAGCAAGAAGAAGGGAAATTCGAACAAACAGCCATTTTACCAACAGAAATATTACGCAGATTATAAGGATGAAGAATGGGGAAATCCTTACCAAGCGAAGACAGGCAAAAAGTACTCAAATAAGAAAACAACCAATTTGTCCCTTATTCGTCCAATGACGGCCAGAGCTTACAAGAACACTCGAGACAACTCGACCAAGAAGCCGACAACGAGCAGAAACCTTAATCAAATCTTCAGGAGGTCCACTCTCAGCCCTGGCTTCGAGCCAGTGAGTTGTTTTTCAGCAAACAAAAAAAATGCCAAAAAACTCAACAAATACCTCCAACAAAGTTTTCAGCAACAAAAGTCCTTCCGTAGCCCAGTTAAACAGAAAAAACACATCGCTTCTTACATAGACAAATCCTATCAAAACGAAAATCCTTTAAGCAGCAGAAAATCGGCTTACAACAATAGCGTTATTTCATCGAGCATGCTCTTAGACAAGCTTCCTGAGTTCGGAAATTTGACTTTCAACTAATTTTTAAATTCCCAAATTTCCCAAAACGGCTACCAACAGCCTCAAACCCAAAACCAAAACACCTCAATTTTTGACAGAATTGCCTTAAAAAAATCCAATTATCAAAACAACGAAGAATACCCAAAGAAAGTGATCCCAAAATTAGGCCTCACCGGCACAATTGTCAGTCGTTCTCCATCACCGGCGACGTGCACAGGCTACCTGCCCAAGACAGCCAGGGACGGCAACCAGCTCAGAGTGTCTGGCTATTCCAGGAGAAGCGGCTACGCCGCTTTGACTGACCGAAAAATCTACCCTCGAGACTTCAAGAAGAGCTGGTACGAGGCGGAGCGGAGCTCCGCAGTGGGAGTCAAATCAGGGCTTGCTTACACAGAGAAGAAGAAGAGCTTCAAGTACCCTTCGTTTTTGGAGCAGAGGCTGAAGTCTAGTTCTCCTATTGGCAAGAAAGACTCTTCGATTCGCTCGATCATTATTGACAAGTTGCCTTCTAACAGGAGCATATTGATTGAAAATGGGGACAATACTGTGTATGATTCCTTAAAGAAGAAAATCGACAATCCGAAGATTTTCAATTTGTTGATGAAGAAGAAGAGTAGGGATATTTTGAAGGAGCATGACCGAAACAGAGGGCAGGGGTTGTTGACTTTGCAGCCGAAAATCATAAACGAGGTGAAGAACGAAGTGAGCAAGAGAAATCGATCCCAAATGCAGCAGAGTTACATACTGCAGAGGGAGAAGAGCAATGAGAAGTATTCGTTGGGCAGTCGGCGGTATTCTGCTTTTGGAGCGAACAAAGAAAGAGCGAACCAGATGAGTTTAATTAACAGGGAGAACGGGGAAATGATGAAGATGGATGAGGACCACAGAGATGCGAGGGATATGAGGAGCTCGAAGGTGAGTGAGTTGTTGAGAAGGAGGAAGAGCGCTTCTCCTGGGTTTGATGAGTATGGGATGAATACCAGGTACACGAGGGCTCAATTGCCTTCGGAAGAGGGAGAGTACCAAGCCAATTATAGAAGAGACTACCGCCGGGCAGAAGAGCAAAGAGGGCACAACGGCTTCGGAGAGTTTAAC
>CAZMKA010000297.1:0-3108 GCA_964566605.1 uncultured Saprospiraceae bacterium
GTATAAAGTAGCTCCAGATGCCATTCCTTTAAATCTAGGGTTTCTGTTACCAGCACCCGCTAAAATACCACCAACTCCATCACCATGGGTTCCTCCGTTTGTATTAGATACTTCTTCTAATCTACCTTTGAAATCTATGTGAGGGCCAACTATTCCGTCATCTCTTACTTGAACAGAAATTCCAGTTCCATCATAATTTCTGCCGCCTAAATAATCAACATCAATTGCGTTTGCTCGATGCATTCCTCTTCCGTTTGAATCATCAGGTAAGTTTTCTGGAGGAACTATGCTGATATGAGAAATAAAAGGTAGCTTCGCAATCGCCTCAATCTTTGCAATAGGAATTCTTGCTCGTAAAAAGTTATTATGATTATTTTGGGCAAGAACAACTATTTGCTCTTTTCGACATAAATTAAGAACTGTTTCATGGTCAAGGTTTTTGTAAAATTGTATGATAATTTCAACATATTCGCCCTTCACAGCATGTTCTCCTAATGGTCTTTCAATTAAATTCTGATGTATTTTTAAACTGTTTGGAATTTCAATTACACTTCTTATTCCATTTTTACTGAATTCATTTAAAGGAAAGCTTTTATGAATTGAAGCTACATATGCTTTATTTGGTACATAATCTAGTAACTCAATCCCTAATTTTTTTAATTGACTTTGAACTGTTCTTTTTGGAATCGACTCAAATTGAATAATTCTGTAGTAATAAGAATTCACTAGTTCTTCTTCAAGGAATGTTTTATTAAAATTCTGAATGTTAGATTCAGGAGTAAATATGTTGTCCTTTAATAGTAAACTATAATCTTGTGCATTTATAGTGTGTGCAAATATTGAAAATGAAATTATTGTGAAAACGTATAATATTTTTTTCATGTTAGGTTTTTATGATTTTTATGGTTATAAATCTATGTTTATTTTAAACATCAGAGAAAAATATCAACTAAGATTAATCGTTTTTTGATACTATGACTTGAAAAAGACAAAGAAATATTAACCTAATTCAAGTAAAAAAATAAGTATATGAAGGAAGTGTCTTTATAAAAATAGAAAATGCGTTAGTTTCTAATTGAAATCAAATTTATATTACAACAATTCTATCACCTGCACATCCTCTAGCTTATCTTCACCTACAGTAAATCTCACCATCGTTCTTACTTTATGAAAGCCGTGTATACCACAAGCTCCAGGATTTATATGCAAACAAGAAATTTTCTTGTCATAAATCACTTTGCATATATGTGAATGACCACAGATGTAAACATCAGGCTTTTTCTCGTTTAAAATCTCCTTAACTCGTTTTGTATATCTCCCTGGATATCCACCAATATGTGTAATAAAGAACTTTACTTTATTAATTGTGAATTCCAAATCCAATGGATATTCATGACGTAAATCTCCATGATCGATGTTTCCATATACTGCTCTGAAAGGTTTATCTTTTGGTAGTTTATCTATGACACTCATGTTTCCTATATCACCAGCATGCCATATCTCATCACATTCTTCTAGATTCTTTAACATGACCTCTTCCATGTATGAGTGTGTGTCCGATATTAATCCTATTCTCATATTGTTTTAATCGCTTGTTTTAAATCTTCATATAAATCCTCCACATCTTCTATTCCTACACTCATCCGTATTAATCCATCTGTAATGCCATGTGCAATTCGGATCTCTCTATCTACACTTCTGTGTGACATCGATGCAGGATGAACAACTAACGTATCTATATTGCCTAGTGTAGGCGCTAATGCTGGTATTTTAATACTATTCATAAACTTGATTCCATTTTCTAATCCCCCTTTAAGCCCGAAAGACAGCATACCTCCTCCATATTTCATTTGCTTTTTGGCAATATAGCTTGTTGGGTTGGATGCTAAAAAAGGGTAATTTACAAACTTAACTTCCTCCATTATTTCTAAACGTTTTGCTAATTCCAATGCGTTTGATGAATGCCTTTCCATTCTCAAAGCCAATGTCTTCATTCCATTATTGACCAACCATGCATCAAATGGATTGCAATTCGTTCCAAGGGATTTCATTGTATCCCATACTTTACCATGATTTGATTGATCTTTTCCTATAATCACACCCGAAATTGCATTCCCATGTCCATTTATAAACTTTGTAGTAGAATGAATTACATAATCAAAACCAAGCTTCAGTGGCTTCTGTAAATAAGGCGTACAAAAAGTATTATCAACGGCACTAGTTACATTCTTTTTTGCACATAACTCAGCAATTTTCTCCAAGTCAATGCACTTCATAGTAGGATTAGCAGGTGTCTCGCAATAAACCATTTTGACCCCCGAGTCATTTTCTAATACTGCTTCAAGCACTAATAAATCACTAAAATCAACATGTTTTACAACAACACCCATTTTACGTAAAAGGCTCTCAAATAAAACGGTAGTTCCACCATATAAATCATTTTGTGTTAATAACACATCGCCCGACTCAAGTTCCGCCATGACTAAAGTAGAAATAGCTGCCATACCTGAAGAAACCATCATCCCAAACGGTTCAAGCGTTGTTCCATAAGCTTCCAATGTTGCAATCTTTTGGGCAACAGTTTCTATAGTAGGATTCCCATATCTCCCGTAAACATGTCCTTTTTTCTTTCCACTAAATAAATCGATACCTTCATTTATCGAATCAAATTTAAAGCTAGAAGTAGGGTAGATAGGTAAATTATGCGGCTCTGTCGTTCGCTTGAATTGCTCATCTTTAGCGAGATAGGATTCAATTTTCATTGTGTTGAAAAACATTTTATAATACGTTTTATAAATCATCTTTGGGCTCGAGCCCAAAAAGTAAAGGTAGCAAATATTGCATTCTCACTAAAACTAATAACTTTGTGCCATGGGAAATAATGAAGAACCAGTTTGGGAAGAACAAGAAATCACTGTGGATAAAGGCCAAGAGCCAATACGACTTGATAAATACTTGATGTCTAAAACTACTGGTGTTACAAGAAATAAAATACAAAACGCTATAAAAAGCGGAGATATCACTGTTAATCTAAAACATGTGAAACCAAATTGTATTTTGAAAGGAGGAGAAGTTATCCAATATATTCAACCGAAATCACCTTATGAT
>CAZMKA010000298.1:0-3106 GCA_964566605.1 uncultured Saprospiraceae bacterium
TTATCATTCTGAGTAGAAGCGTTCGTAGCTCCATTACTTTTTTCTACTTTAAAGCGGTACTCAAGGCGTCCATTTTTACCTAGAACCTGACCTATTGCTAATCTCAGTACATTAAGAAAATTTTCTTCTAACCATTCATAAAAGAATTGATTAGGTACTTCAATCGTTAATATTTCACCTTCTAGTTTTACAGCCTTGATGGGTTCAAACCATGTTTTTAAGGTTTGGGTGTTTACATGTTCTTTAATTACACTCATACACCTATCCCACGCACCTAAGTAATCTTTTTTCATCTTTAGCTCAGTTTTAACAGTAAAGTGTTTTTTTAAACAAAACACTCGAATGTCGGAGCAGATAGGGCTCAATCTATCTACCCAATTGAAAAAAATACTTAATCGGTATAATAATAAAATCAAACAGGTAACTATTTAATTTTATTTCGTGGATAACAATACTCGTTAGGGATTACACTTTGTTCTATAAGATATTCTAAATAGTTTATATAGGTTCATTTAGGTTATCTTCTATAGGTTAAGTTAGTTCTCGTTATCGGCAACAAATATATAGAAAACAGAAGCATAAAAACCAATGAAATAAAAGGTTTTCATATATATTTATTTCACTTATATTTAATGATGGAATTATCAACTGCATTCTGTAAATATTCATTTTTACAAGAGTAACATTTTTTCTTTTTCCCTTTCTCAAAAGTGACATCAATACGTCCCAACATGATTCCAGCCCATCCTGCTTGATTAACTATTACTAATTCCCCATCTTTATCTCTGATCTGTTGTGCCTTTTTCAAAAATGTGTGTGTATGGCCTCCTATAATCACATCAATGTTTCTAGTATTAGCTGCCATTTTAACATCGCTAAAGTAGTTTTTAAGTTCATATTGATATCCTAGGTGAGAAAGGCATATAACAAGATCACACTTTTCGTCTTTTTTAAGCAATGTAGCAGTTCTTTCTGCAACCTCATAAGCATGTAATACCTCAATGTCACCGTATAACTTTTTGGGTACCAACCCACTTAAATTAATTCCTATACCAAAGACTCCAATTTTCAAGTCTCCTTTCATAAATATTTGATAAGGCTTTACTACTTTATTTAAAGGAGAATCTTTAAGGTTGTAGTTTGCATTTAACATACTGAAACTCGCTGATTCACATCTTTCTTTTAATACTTCAAAACCTGCATCAAAATCATGATTACCTATTGTAGCTGCATCATAGCCCATTTCATCCATTAACTTAAATTCAAGTTCTCCACCAAAGAAATTAAAGTAAGGTGTTCCTTGAAAAATATCTCCTGCATCCAATAAAAGCACATTATCGATGTCTTCACGAATATCTTTAATTAGTGTTGCTCGTCTGGCAGCTCCTCCTTTTCCAGCATTTCTACCATTTCCTTCAGGGAATGGTTCAATTCGACTATGCACATCATTTGTATGTAATATAGTCAAATGGAGTTTTTCAGGATCTGAAAGTAAGTTAGGAATTGTACCTAACAATGGATACATTATAGAGCTGTACCCAATTCCTTTTACGAATTCTCTTCTTTTCATGAGCTTAGTTTTTTGAAAATTTAATTCTACCTTCTTTTGAGGCTTCTTGGATGATGCCATCATCTTCATTAACAAGATGATTTATAATGGCGTCTCTCACGAGAAGATTAAATTTGATTTGTTCTATATTTTCTAAAAATGAGCAATTATCGCCTCCGTTAGCTATGTAGTCAGGTAAGGCAAAAGTGTAAGATTTCGTTACATCAAAAGGTTCAGAACCAATTCTTAAACTTTCAACAGAATAATCTATATTACCAATCATTTTTACCTGTTCACTAACAGGCCAACCACCTTTTTGGGCAATTCTTTCAAATAGTTTTTTGACTACAACACCCTTTGCCTCTAAAATCACTAACTCATTATCAAATGGCATAATTTCGTAAATATCTCTTACTGTAATTGGACCTGCATTTAATGAAGGAACTCTTATTCCACCGTGGTTTTGGACTGCAAAATCAACCTTGCCATTATATAATTTAGAAGCTTCAGCATAAAGAATATCAGCCATCCAATTTCCAAGTTCTCCTTCGGGTCTAGCTTTGTACATTGTTACCGCACAATTCCCAATAACCTTATCCATCTTTTCTTCCAGCTGTTCTTTATATGGTTGGATAATGCTATTTATTTTCTCATCTTCAGGCAGTAAATCATGTTGTTCAATTTCGTACTTATCTTCATTGATGTCTGCTACATGAAAAATAGGTTTGCAGGATATAAGGCTTACGCCCAAAATGAAATAAAGTATAGATGATTTCAAGTTAATTCTTTTCATAAATTAGATACTTAACAAAACAGCTGCCTCACTGCGAATTGCATTTTTGGCTTGTTCTGACGGATTAACAGATATTTTTTCCATATTACTACTAATATTTTTTAGTAGATCAGCTGCTGGAGCATTAGCTGGTACTTGAGCAGAAGCTGCTCTTATAATTTTACCACTGGCTTCTTTCGCTTCATTTATAATTTTCCACAATGATTCACTGGTATAAATTTGTTGAGCTGAATTATGCTCTAATTCTTTTTGGAGAGAAATTAGCAAAGCTTGTTTGAGTTCCCCTGCGTTCATTTCGGGATTATAAACTCTAGTTGTCATATTAACAATATCCATGCGATCACAAAAGAGCATTAGTCTTTCATAAGCTTGAATTTTTAGAGTACGGGAACTGTCTGAATAATTGGAATTAATTTTCATTTGTTCCAAACGTAATTGGTTACTGAGGTAATTTTTTAGAGTGAAGTAAGCAGTCAAGAAGACTATGAGAGCGGGGATTGAAATTTTAATAATTTCTAAAATAATGTGGCTTGCAGTCATAATGATTTATAAGAGATAATAAGGTGGTAAAATTAAAAAATTAAAATACAAAGCAGGAGATAATGGCATTAATATACTTTAAAATATTAAGCAAGGGTAGACTGCATGAAATAGTTAATAGAATCATGTATCGATTAAGCTTCAAAATGTTGAATAGGAAAATCTATTATTTATTCTTGGACGAGATAAAAAATAAGGCATTGTATTGATTTTACTTCATTTTA
>CAZMKA010000299.1:0-3099 GCA_964566605.1 uncultured Saprospiraceae bacterium
AATCAGTTCTTGTAGGATATGAAAAATGAACATCGTCATATGTAATATGTCCATTCATGTTCATTACTTCTTCCGAATGAATATTCAACTCACTATCTAGACTAAGTATTTCTCTTATCCTTTCTGTACCACCAATCGCTGATACAATTTCCGAATAGAAATTACCCAAGCCGGCAATAGCTCCTCCTATAAATCCAGTATATGCGATGAATGTAACCAGATCACCAATTTCCATATCCTTGGAAGGATCAGCAACATAATTAGCTCCCATCCAAAGTACAAAGAATAATCCACCGAAAATAAGAACTACGATAAACGTAGAAAATCCACCTCGTACTCGTGCTAAGCTAAGTGAAATTCCAACTAAGCTTTTGATTTTCTTATTATACCTATCTGATTCAAAGACTTCGTTCGTAAAACCCTTTACAGACTTGATATTGTGAAGGGATTCTTCCACCACGATATTGGTATTAGCAAGCTCTTTTTGTCTGTTCTTCGATAACTTCCTTAGATACCTACCAAAGAATAATGCACCTACAACGACAAATGGAAAAGTAGCTAACATTACTAATGAAAGTTCAGGAGTAAGAATCAACAACAAGGTAACACCTATAATTAATATAAGTACTTGTCTGAAAAAATTCAAAAGTGTGAATGAAAATACAGACTGCAGTTTTGCTACATCCGATGAAATTCTGGACATAAGTTCACCTACCCTGTTCTCTTCATAAAAAAAGATAGGTAAGCCAATCATTTTCTCATAAAGTGCCATTCTTAAATCTGCCATAGATTTTTCACTAACAACAGCATTAAGCCATACTTGAGAAAATGAAATTACTCCTTGCACTAAAATAATAATAATGAGTATTACACCAATATCATTTAAGTCGACATTTAAGTCGGAATTTCCTGTAGCTATATTCGTTAATACCCCAGCTAAATAAGGAAAAATCATCGTAACTAAACTACTCAAAGCTAGCATTAGGAAAGCTCCAAATAAATACCATTTGTAAGGTTTTACAAATTTAAAGATCTTTAAAGCGTCCTTAAATTCCTCCCTTGATATTTTCTTTTTGGGTTTATCATCGTCGAAATCTTGATTTCGTCTTCTTCTACTCATATATTTTCTAACTCGCCTTGATATATAACTCCTGATGACGGAGTTTCTTTTAATTCTAGTTTACATAGCTGAGGTAAAAGCACTTTTAGCTTTCTCCATATCCATACAACAATAATTTCAGCTGTAGGGTTTTCAAGACCTTCAATATCATTTAAATATTGATGATCGAGTAATACTTCAACTTGTTTCCAAGCTTTTTTCATATCGCCATAATCCATTACCCAGCCAACTTTAGTGTCAAGTGGGCCGTCAATAAATATTTTCAGATGATAAGTATGACCATGCAAATTTTTGCATTTATGTCCTTCAGGAACATTGGGTAAGTAATGAGCTGAATCGAATGTAAACTGTTTGTAAATAACCATTTCAATGTATATGCTGCAAATGTAAATTAAATTGAATCGAATAATACAGATTGTACTTTATAATTGTGGTTAAAATTAAGAAATTATACAAAGAGACTCTAGAAGAAAAGCATGACCAATCGATTCAGCCTTAAAGGCTGATGAAGTACAACTGTACTTCAAGTGAGGGAACGGCGAAAGCCGATGGGCTGGCAGCCTTAGCCCTGTTGAGCATTTTCGACGAAGAGTATCGAATACCAATTCTGTTTTAAGGTTTCACTTTAGTTTCAAGAATTATTAAATCAAGTACAAGGCAGAAAACGCAAGGATAGCATTAGCTATCATGAGTATTTCTAACGAAGTAATTGCTTTTATAAACTTGAAAGTATGTGAAATTCTAAAGCAGAAATGGTATAAGGATAAAACTTAATTTTTCCACCATTATATGGTTCAATCTGTATAAGTATCAATTCGATATAGAATCGCAAGAAATGATTCGAATTTTTAAAATAGAATTAGTATAATCTCTTTCAACCAAAATTATTTCGAACTAGACAAAAAAATAAAGGGAATGCATGATTCCCTTTATTAAAGACTATAAAATCGTCGTTATTATTTTGTACTATTTTATAAGAAATGTACTTTACCTGTGCCTAATTCGTAGTATGCAGGTACAATTTTTAGTTTACCATCATTTACTGCTCCACTTATAATAGAAGATCTGCCTTCTAATTGTTTTGCAGTTAATTCAGCATTCTTCTTTACTACATCTGTAATAGTAGCAGAAGAACCACTTGCATGTATTGCAGGTGTTATGTGTGCTAATAAATGATTAAGATTGTAACCATTATCTCCACCATCTAATGCTGCTGTCACCGCACCACAACTTTCATGTCCTAAAACAACAATCACTGGAGTACCAATGTGAGCAACAGCATATTCTATACTAGCAATAGTAGAACTATTAGCAACATTACCAGCTACTCGTATAACAAACAATTCACCTAAACCTGAATCGAAGGCTAGTTCTGGAACTACTCTAGAATCTGCACAACTAAGAATGATTGCCCAAGGATCCTGACCTGATGTAAGGTCTTCTCGTCTTGAACTATTTTGTAATTTACCGTCTAGCTTATCAGCAACAAATTTGTCATTTCCTGCTACAAGTCTATCTAAAACTTCTTGTTGAGTCATTTGATTTTAATTTAATATTATAAGTATTGAAGAGAAAGTTATTTTTCCTCTTTATATTTTTCATTTATTTCGTAATCCATTTCACAAACAGGACATGTTCCTGCTATCTCACTACCTGATCCTTTGCAATGCATAGGACATATGTACTTTGAAGTAAATTCCTTTCCATTTTTATCTACTTTTTCAATTTTTGTTTTATTTGAATCTTTACAAGAGTAGCTTACGCTTGTAAAAACGATGAATAAACAAACTATCAGGATATTCTTAATTACAATACTTTTCATTTACTTTTTTTAAGTTGAATTTAATTACTGTTGAAAATTAAATCATTTTTTTAAGAAATAACATAAGGTTCTTTTCCATTTGATCAACAACTCCATCAGATTCAAAAATAGACTTTACATTTTCTATTAATTCCATCTTTTTATCTGCTGTATCACA
>CAZMKA010000300.1:0-951 GCA_964566605.1 uncultured Saprospiraceae bacterium
TACTTCTAAATCGTTTTATTCCTGTGCCAACAATATTATTTGCTTTTTCTGTGGTTGCAGGTAACCGACTTGAGTTGTACAAGTTATTTGTATAGACTTTAGTAAACCAATAAACTTGCTCAACTATGTTTTCAAACTCAGTTTTACCATACACTTGTTTTACGATGATTGGATTTAGAGTTCTGTCTCTTTCAGATTTTTTAACCTGCGTATTTGTTACTAATATGGCATAATTTTCATCCCTGTCCTTGAAGTAATATCCTGAATCAGGAGTACTATATTTTTTATTTATATCATCAAAGACTCCTATTATAGGATATCCCGACTTTATGATTTCAACTATATCAATGTTGATAACGTTAAAAATCATCATTATTGAGGTGACAAGTCTATCAATATCATATTTTTGGCTTTTTCCATCTCTATGAATAATTATTTTTCTTGGAACTGCTAATTTATTTATGCAAACAAATGTGTACAGTTTAAATATTAATATTTTTAGCGGAAAAGGATCTAAAGATTCATTATGAAAACAAGATGATACTTCGTGTTTTAATTGTATTCCTTGATAATCAAATAATGTTAATCCTATAACTGAAAAATCTTTACCATGACCTAAGTCTATACCTATAAAGTAAGTCGATTCGGGTTCAAATAAATCATCAATTACATTTAGTATGCCACCGGTTTTACATAAACATTTTACTGTGAAATTGTCCAGTTTGTAAGGTTCAGGTACCCCTGTATATATTTGAAATACGTGTCTTGAATCAAATAATCTTTCAAAGAAAACATTAGGTATTTCGTTTTGTGTAAAAATTGCATTTAAGGTCAGTCTATCTTTATTTTTCGTCAGCTCTTTTGGTAATTCAAATTCTTTATCAATTTCATTGCTTCGTAGGCAAATAGATTTTATCAATTTATTACCTTTCGATTCCCCATTATATCGTG
>CAZMKA010000300.1:961-3097 GCA_964566605.1 uncultured Saprospiraceae bacterium
CCTTTAGGGGTTATGAAGATTTGTCTAATGTCCGTATTTTTAATCGATTTGTAAATACCATTATGAAAGGCAGCACTTTGTTTTTCAACTTTTCGGTTATTACCAACAACAATGTTTTTGAAGTTTTCAGGATGATGAGGCTCGAATCTAAATAATGGCTTGTCATAATATTCACATAAATTAGATTTTATAAGAGATGAGATGTGTCTTACAATACTTATCTCTTCCGATATATTGTTTGAACTATATTTTTGAAGTTCACCAAAGGCATTTGTATTGATTTGAGAAAGAGATCGATAGTTGAAAGTTATGTAAAGTTCTTCTTCCTTGTTCTTGTCGAAGAAATCTAATAATTCTTTACAATCATCTTTATTTGTTATGTCTCTTGTGATTGATTTGTAAGATTGCTTTGACCGAATTGATATTCGAATTTCATTTACGTTCGAATTTATTTGGTTCCTAATATTAAGTATGAATGATTTAGATAGTGTTTTTCCACTTATGATTTTGGTTGAGGGGAAGAGATGAATGTAAAAACGACCACTCTTAAATAATTGGATGTTGAACTTGATACATTTAAGAAATAGGAAGTCAGAATTATTCAAGTTGTCCACAATTATCATGTTTTTAAAATTGTGTTGGTCGTACTTTACCGTTAAGGATTTTAAAATATCTTTTGATAAGTAGCTTGAGATTTCTGCAGTATTTTCGAAGGGAGGAGTAATAAGTTTAAATCCTTCAAATTCATATTGTTTGGATTTATCTAATTTTGTAAATGCTTTAAAGTATTTTTTATTTATTTCAAAAAGATCAATGTTGTCATTGTACTTCAGCCATTTTGCAAGCTTCATTTTGGCTTCAGGAGAAATGTTTTTGCTAAACCCATAGCGATATACTTTAAGCTCATTTATTTTGCCATATTTAGATGAGATAAAGTGAATCATTTATTTTGTCTATATGCATATAACTACTAAATATGCGTAATTACTTTAAGAGTTACGCATATATCTCTTGTCAATCTGACACTAATTTACTGTTTTTACAAACATAATATTCACAGGGCTCTTTACGAACTTATTCATTAGACTTAACAACCCTGCAGATTTCATTGGTTTTGGAAGATTAATACAATAGAGGATGTAACCTAAGTATTTATTAATACTAATTTTATTTACATAGGAAAAAGCGGATATCCTCAGTCAGTGCAAAAAAGGATGGAGGAACGACTGACGACTTGTGCTGACTGCAGCGGCAGAAAGAGCGGCGGCGGTGAACTCTGATGAGAAAATTGGCGGAGCCTCCCAGCAGCAACGTAGAATACGCTGAATGATATCTTTGAATAGTGACCCATAGCGTAAGCGGAGGGTACTATAACAAATCAATCATGAGGGTGAGTCGCCCAAGCGGCCGCTAAAACAATCCAGTGACGGTCAGGTATATCGTGCTATAACGGAGTGATGCGGAATGATGGAACAAGGCGCCAGCCGTAGCTGAAGGAATGGAGCAATAGCTCTATGTAGCTGAGAGTAGTCACGTGTGACGTAAGGAGGTGCAGCTGCATATATATGATGACAAAGGGGCCTGTAGGCTCCTGTGGCTGCTTACAGCAGGCTGGCGGCATATATGCCAAGCCGACTGAAGGAACGCCATATATCCGCTTTTGGAATATTGAGGTATGGGGTCTAAATGAAGTTATTTATTGGTATTCTAACAATTTTGCTTTCATCGTTAGAATGACTGTCTTGCAGTCAGCCAAAAGTTTTTTATTACGAGCATGATCTATGTTGGTCCTGTTTTGCTTAGGGTTACTAATATATTCTTTGTCATAATGTAACATGCTACCTATGACACCATCTAATTGTTCCTTTTTCATTTCATTAAAACTAATAAAAGTATTCCATCTGAAGATATTGTCGGATAGCTTTACACCTAACGCGACTCCTGTATATGTAATATTCATCAAATCATTAAGTACTATATCACCAAATGTACGGGCAGTAGTAAATGTTATTTCATTATTAGCTATGAAATGATCTATTTTATTGTCTTTGATTTTGTGAGGGGTTAGATATCTTTCTTTGTAACGGTCGAAAAAATGTGAAGTGAACTCGTTGAATTTACCGCCAATGAAGTTTA
>CAZMKA010000301.1:0-1524 GCA_964566605.1 uncultured Saprospiraceae bacterium
ACTTACTTTTCCCTCCTATAACATAGGTCTCCACCTGAGCAAGTTTTGCCGCTTCCTTACTCATCCTCAGTATTGTAGGATCATCATTGGACATGCTATTGTCTAATGGAATCAAATCCATCTCACAAATAGGACAAATACCGGGTTCGTTTTGCCTGATCTGTGGATGCATGGAGCAAGTCCAGATTTCTTCTCCTTCTGAATCACTTGTTTCTGCATGATTGTGAATATCAGCCGTCATTGTATTATTGCTACTTGGTTTTAGAAACCAACCAATCGCCAATCCTCCCAAAAGTAGAAGTGCACCGATTATATATTGCTTATAATTTTTCATACTCCTTAGTTGTACTTGTTTAAAATTGCTATCGCTAATCGCTGATCATGTCTAGCGTTCAGTATTTCTTGATCATAGTCTATTAGCTCCATTTCTAGTCTCAATACCTCTTCGAATCTTGTGCCTTCAGAGGCATATTCTGTTCGCATGAGTTTCAGTGTTTCTGAGGTGATGGCTTTCAGTGATTCATATTTTCTAATGACTTCATCCCCATATTCGATGGTAGAATATGCCAGTTCAATTTCGGCAGCGAACACGTCTTGCATCTCTTTCGTTTTTTTGTCTATGGCTTCTTGTTTGATCGCTTCTTCTTGCCTTATCGCACTGTATCTACCATTATGAATAGGAATAGAAATACTCCCCATTGGCATAAGTACATCTCTTCCATTTCCTGGAATGACGACATCATTCCGTCCATCGATATATGCGTAGTCCAAACCTACTGTAATTTTTGGTTTGGAGTCATATTTTATCAAGGCTAGCTTTGCATTAGAAGCTGACTTTTGATTTTCTAAAATGCTGAACTGAGGGTGACCATTTTTAGAAAATTGGATTACTTCCTCTTTACTCCACAACACATCTTTCTCTAGCTCTAGCTCTACTTCTATTCTAGTGTCAAGTGCCTTGCCTGTCCACCGATTGATCATTACCGTTGGCTGTTCTATTTTTTTATCCAGAAGAGATAGATTCGCCTCTAGTATTTCTCTTTTTCTTTCAATAAATAATACATTACTCAACTTTCCTTTACCAGATCTTACGGCAGATTTTGCCAATTCTTCTAAGGCGTCCAATACCTCGAGTTTCTCTTGAATGATTCTCTTTTTTCCTTCTAGAAATTGTAGGGTTGCATAACTATTTCTAATAGCATACTCGATATCGATTTCTCGAACTTCATCAGAGAAGGACTTCACTTCTGCCATGGCATTCGCAGCATCACTTTTCGCATCCAAAGACCCTTTCCAAGGTATCATCTGAGATACTCCGATTTTAAATCGCTGAGCACCCAGTCTTGTTTCTATAGGCAATACCCCAAGAGCAATATTCACCGTAGGGTCTGGCCAGTCATTGACCTGATCCGCTTTTTGTAAGGCAGCTTCGTAGTCTAATCGTAAGGCTTTTAATCCAGGATTGTACTCTTTTGCTTGACTAATTAAGTCTTCTACTGATTGTCCATTAATTTGTACAATACT
>CAZMKA010000301.1:1534-3081 GCA_964566605.1 uncultured Saprospiraceae bacterium
TAGAACTTTTTCCGATACGCACTTGGGGTGAGTTTTTTTGTTTTTTTGAAGATTGTGTTGAAATTAGCTATGTTATTAAACCCGCACTTAAAGGCAATTTCTGAAATACTATAGTCCATTGCTGCTAAAAGACGAGCGGCATTGTCTGTTCTTACTACACTTAATGAATCAGTAGCATCATTCCATGCAAGGATTAAGTTTTTACCAGTGACTACCATTCTAGGGAATCCACTACTTCTTGAAGAGGAGTTGATTCCGATCTTTTGTGCTGGTGATAAATTTCCTTCCAGATCAATTGAAACTAGATTGATGTTTGCTTCGTCTTCATTATTAGACATCCAAATTATCCATGAATCTTCACCCAGTGTTACCACATCTACTCGTCCGATAGGATTTTCATTGTCAACAATGACGGGGTCGGAAAATGACTCACCATAATTTCTTGATATTGCAGCCAGTACTTTAGGTTTCTCTTCCGACATCGTAAACCATCCAACTACCACTGTATTGTCCTTGCAATCTATCGCAGGACCATTTACAGGACAACCTGCGATTTTCCATCGATCATCAAAAAGTGAACTTGGTTCAGTCCATTCACCATGAACTTTTCTGACAATTCCTATATCTCTTATTTCATCTTCTGATCTATCTCTATAGACCACAATAGGGCCCTTTTTAGTCCATGTTGCTCCTGTTTGACAGCAATCACAAACTCTTCCGTCGAGCTCTACTTCATTACTTAGTTTACCATCTTTGTCAATCTCTGCAGATCGGAGAGTCATGGCATTGTTCTCTTCTTTCTTGGTATTTCGTCCATCCAACCAAACGGCAAAAGTCTTTCCTTCAGGTGTAGGTAAGAGGCTGACAAATCCGTGTTCTGCATTGATACCATCAGTATGTGGAATCATTGCAGGAGACCAAGTATTTCCTTGATCTTTGGACTGAGAAATTCTTACATCATAATCATATGTACCTTCTGCACTTTTTTGGAGCCAATGAGCCGTAAAGTAAGAATTATCTACATTGACAAGAGAAGGAAAATCTGCCCAATTCACAAACCAATCTTCTCCTTGTGCTATTACTTTGGGTTTTGACCACGAATCATTTTCTAACTTTGAAAATTGCAAGACATCCAATGAGTCGTTGGCATATTCTACCCAAGATAAATACACACTTCCATCGGTACCAACAGTTAGATTGGACTCGCCAGAATGAATTGTATTTACTTTCAACTCTACTTTTTGGATAGACTTGTCTTCGTCAGATTGACATCCTATTAATAGAAAAGCCCCAATAACTAATACTAGATATTTATTCATCGCCCTTCATTTTTTGATTGATAAATAATTGTCCTTCTTTCCAAAAAGAAAACAACACAGGTACCGTAAACATCGTAATAACTTGCAGCACCATACCACCAAAACTTGGTATTGCCATCGGCAACATTATATCTGACCCTCTACCTGTACTTGTGAGCACTGGAAGTAATGCAAGTATTGTGGTAGCCGTAGTCATCATGGCTGGTCTCACTCTTCGGAGTCCGCCTT
>CAZMKA010000302.1:0-3064 GCA_964566605.1 uncultured Saprospiraceae bacterium
TCTACGATTTCGACAAAAACATATATAAATTTATACTATATATGAAAAGCGTTAAAAATCGATCGCAAATCGATTTAGCTTTGAACTGCAAACCCCTGTTTGCAGCATGCAATTAGCCCAAACACGAAGAATGAATAAGGCGAATAAGCATAAAGCTTGACAATTAAGGTTAAAAGTCGATCGCAAATCGATTTAGCTTTGAACTGCAAACCCCTTATTTAGTTCTACGATCAGTTTAGTGCTATTTGGGCTTGAGCCCAAAATCTTTAAAGAGTTTACCAGCTTATAAATAAATGTTTAATCTAGTATTCGAGTATAAATTACAGAAGGGCAAATACAGTAAAAAAATATTTGCCCTATTTTAATATGATTGATTATATATTGTAATTTGCTTTAAATGCGTAACCAAAATCCAATGTATAATTTGTGATAACTATTTCCTCTTCAGGCATTTCCTCAAATATTATTTTCAGGGATACATTTCCTGGTTCATTAGTGAATTCATCTGTTAAATCAGATTGTGACATTTCAAAATTAAAAATGTAAAATCCATTCTCATCATGAAAATACTCACCTAATAATATTTCTTCTTTATTTTCATCAATTGGGAAATACATCAATTCAAATTTTGAAACTTTCCCAATCCAGTTATTAAAGTCTTGTTTGAAAATAATAGAAGCATTTTCAGAATAAAAATTACTAAATTGAAAGTCATACAGATCAATCTCGCTTAATTGTTTACCGTTTAATTTTTCGTCAAGTTCAATCTCATCACGTATGTCTATTGATTCCAATTCCACTGTTAGTGTTTTGTTTGTCTCGTTTATCATGGGAGTTAAGTTTTCTCCTATTATATCAGAGTTAAGTTCGCCATTAGAAAATCCCCATAAGGAAATGATGTTGTCCACATTATAGACTCTGACTTTATCAGTAGTACAAGATAAAATTGTTAGTGCAACACAAAATGTTAAGATGTAATATTTCATTATTCTTTCTTTTTAAATAGTTAATAATATCTATTGCACTTTATAAAAGGATGACAAATTGTGCAATACTTGTTGGTCTCATTTAATTAATAAGACCTTATTTATTGTCTCTTATTAGTTACATCGATACGAAAAAGAAAAACGTTTGTTAGGAGGCAATTTTTTTTTAATAAATTAAGAAAGAAAGATAAATAGTTCATTTTCAGTATCTAATTACCAACCTGCCAGCTTTCGCCGTTTTTGCTTCGACAGTGCTAAGCACAACTTACTTCGACTGTCTCGAGGCTCTGCACTTCATCAGCTTTATAGGCTGAATCTTTCGTTCAAGTCAAAATTGACATGCCCAAAAAGGCATTTGTCTTACATTACATATATGATGGTAGATTATTATTTACTGTTGTTTAAATTTATTATTATTATTAGTACATTCGTATAATAACTTATCAATCATGAAGACAATATTTCTTATAATTAGCATATTAATTTGTTATAACGCAATCAGCCAAGAATTTTACCTTGATTCGATCTATGACGAAAGGAATGAGGAAAACACATCAAAGTATTTTTATTACGAAAATAATGAAATAAAAGAGGTAGTTTATCCTTATGATGTATGGTCTTACGAGTATAATAATCAAACCCAATATAGAATAAATCTGAATCGTAGGACTGATAAAGTATTTAAAGGATATAGAGTTATCAAGCATGATAACAGTATAATTCATGACGAGAAACACTATTCTCCTAGTGGAGAAGTTGAATATCACGATGCCTTTTCCTATGAAAATGATTTACTCGTCGAACATTTTCAATCCAAAGTGTATATACTCGGGGAACCTTACAATGAACCTGATTTTTACCCATATGTAACTGAAAATTACACGTATGATGAAAATAACGAAATCGTATTTTATGAAAGAGATTATTATGCATATGGCGGTAGAGAAGTAGAATATATTCGAGAGAACAATGTACTCATTAAAAGGAATTCATACACTAATGAATTCGGTCACTTAACTATTGATACTACTTATTATAACCCTAATGAGAATTTTCAAGGATGGAGCTCACATGGTTCTACAATTACAGATGATGGTACAGCTTGTGATAGTGCGTTTCATTTTTCTAATGGAGATATAACAAGAGAAGAATATAAAAGAGCTAGATGGTGTACTGATTATGATACAAATTATAATATAACAATTGCTTCACCCTCCGATTTAATTCCATATAAAAGCTATGAATGGGGGTCAATTAATGAAGTTACCAATGAAGATAGACCTAATTTTAGGGAAACATATACTATTGATTCGACAGCAATTAATGAAGGCAAATATATGATTCATAAACACAGAGTAAGCATTAATGCAGATGGGTCAGATGGTACAGAATACATAACACAACATTTTTATACACAGTTTCCAGATTATGGATCATATAACTGGGATGTTATAAGTTCTGAAGCCCTTTTAGAAGATTTTGATCAGTTGGTTTCGATTTCACCGAATCCTCTCAAGGTGGGGCAAAGTTTAGATATAAATTCCGAAAATATCCTGATTGACGAAGTGAAAGTATTGAATACAACAGGTGGAAATGTAGGCTCTTATTTTTTAGGCAGTTGGGGATTTCAAAAGAATTTGGAACTTTCGATAAATCAAGGGTTTTATATTCTATTGTTTTATTACGAAGGAGAATATTTAGGAACAAAAAAAGTCATTGTTTTCAACTAGTATAATGTTTTGGCATTTATATTTTTTGGGCTTAAAGCCCAAAAATATCGCAGTTAAGATTGGCAAATATCATGGTGCGCGTTTTATACAGATTGAACCCTAATATGGCTGAAAAATTAAGTTTTATCCATATACCAATTCTATTTTAATTAGTTGGTTTAGATTCCAAAGATATCATTTCAATTTAAAGGCAGAAAACGCAGACATATCATTAGATATGGCGAGTATTTCTAACGAAGAAAGCGAGATGATATACTGGAATATATCCGACAAATTAGAGTAGAAATGGTATTCAATACTCTTCGTCGAAAATACTCAACAGGGCTAAGGCTGCCAGCCCATCGGCTT
>CAZMKA010000303.1:0-3014 GCA_964566605.1 uncultured Saprospiraceae bacterium
TTTGGAGGCTTTCGTTGAAATGTAGTAAGTATTGTTCGTGATTCTTTTGAATAAGTTCTTTTGAAATGCCTTCTATTCTTCGAACTGATGTCATAACATATTCATTGTATCGGTCAATATCGGCTAATTTTTCTTTGGTAAATGGCACTTGACCATTTTCTATTCCTTCAAGATATTTCATCATATGAGAAACATTCCATCCTCTATTTTTTCCATCAAAAGAATGGGCTGCTGGTCCTATACCTAAATATTTTGCACCAGACCAATATGCAGAATTATGACGGGAACGTGCATGAGGTTTAGCATAATTACTTATTTCATAGTGTTCGTAACCATTCTCGCTAAGAAAATCATGACATTGATAAAACTGTTTTTCCGTCAATTCATCAGGTGGAGCAAGACTTTTACCCTGTTCAATGTGCTTATAGTAAGCAGTTTTTTCTTCTACTGTTAATGCATAACACGAAATATGATCTGGATCAAAGGATATAGCTTTTTTCATGTTTTGAACCCAACGTTCGTCTGAACTTTGGGGTAACCCAAAAATCAAGTCAAGACTAAATCGTTCAAAGTTTAATTTTCTACACAACTCAAGTGATTTCTGTGCTTCATTCGCATCATGCGCTCTGTTCATCCACTTCAATTCGTCATCGTGAAAACTTTGAATACCAATCGAAAGACGGTTAATTTTAGTTTCTTTTAAGGATAGAAGATAGTCATGTGTGAGATCGTCGGGATTAGCTTCGATGGTAATTTCAACCTCCTTATCCACCTTGTATCTGTCGTAAACGGCATCGATTAGTTTTTGAATATCTGCAGCGGCTAAAACAGTTGGTGTTCCGCCTCCGAAATAAATCGAATGCACAACTTCATCATCAATGTATTTTGGACGTAAGTCCAGTTCTTGAACAAGTGCAGGAACAAGTTTTTCTCTGAATCGAGTGGAGGTTGTAAAGAAGAAATTGCAATAATGACATGCTTTTTTACAAAATGGAATATGAAAGTATATGCCTGCCACTAATTATTTCGTTTAAATTTACAACGTAAAAGTAAACAAGAATCGGAGCTATTTATAAAAATTGTCTTATTGTCCTCTTTTTTCTATGTTTTTTGGGCTTGGGAGCCCAAAGGATAGACCTTGTGTATGAGGCAGATTCTAGCTTTTATGAGTTAGACACAACAGTATATAAATTTCCTATAGTTGGATATGATTCGTTGTATGTTTCGGCAGATATCAAAAAAGTAATCAAGCAACTTCGCGAGGATAGTTATCTGGCAGCTAATCTGGATGGATTACAATTTATAAACGACTCGTTGATAAGTGCTAAGGTGTACGTTGGGAAGCCCCTTGTTTATGGGGAGTTGAATTGGAATGGGATAGATAAGTCATATTTTAACGATGCGCGTATTCGTAATGTGAAACTTGACAAGAAAGAAGTTTCGGCGGATGAAATCAATTTAGTTATTGAAGTAATACGTGATCAGCTAGATGAAAAAGGCTACCCACTTTCAAAGATTTATTTTGGTAATCAGTATGTACGTAACGATTCTCTTTTTGCTGATATAGAAATTGAAAAGGGACCGCAATTAAGGATTTCATCGCTTAAAATAAAACCTGATTCTATAATCTCGCCAGTATTTATTAGCCGTTTTCTCGATTTGAAGAAGGATGATATTTTTGATATAAATAAAATTACTTCTATAGCTCAACAGGTTAATACATTGCCATATTTACAAATGAGCGAGTCACCTGAAGTTAAAATTTTCGACGATAATGCGGAGATTGAGATTCCGTTGAAGAAGCGGAATGCTAGTAGATTCGATTTCTTAATTGGTGTTTTACCTAATGTAGAGAATGATAATCGATTAACTATTTCAGGTGAAATTACTGCAGATCTAAAAAATAAATTGAAGCAAGGTGAAGAGTTGTACTTTTATTTTCGACAGTTAAAACCAGAGACTCAACGAATGGATGTGCGTGTAAAATATCCATATTTACTAGGGTTGCCTTTTGGTATACATGGAAGTTTTTCATTGTACAGAAACGGACAAGAATCTAGGGATTTGAATGCGGAAGGTGGTATAGAATATAGAGTGAGCCCATTTGCGACAAACATTTTTTATACGAGTTACCAAAGTTCAAGATTGATAGGAATTGACTCTACGGCATTGTTGAATTCGGGTGTATTGCCATCTTCGCTAGATGTAGCATTGAATAACATTGCTTATAAGTATCAATACGATAAAAGAGATTATCGATTTAATCCGAGGGAAGGATTACTGATGAATCTAGGTGTTACTGCTGGTATCAAAAACATCATCGAAAACAATAGAATAACAGATTTAAAAAGCGAGACAGTAGATTTTTCTGCGGCTTACGACACTTTGCAACTTCGCGCAGTACAAATTTCGACAGATATCGATGTATCCTATTTTATTCCGTTGAAAAAAGCTTCAACGTTAATGTTAGGAAATAAGTCGGGAGCCAAGTACAATCCCACACAGGTTTTTAACAATGAGTTATACAGAATAGGAGGTTCGAATATTTTACGTGGTTTTGACGAAGAGAGTATTCGGGCACAATATTATTCTATCTTCACTGCTGAATTCCGATATCTACTTAGTTTGAATTCTTATTTCTCGACTTTTATCGATTATGGATTGACGTATAATGAGTTTCGAGAGAGTGGGGCGTTAGATTTTCCATTGGGATTCGGAGTGGGATTAAGTTTTCAGACGACAGCAGGGATTTTTGGGATTGATGTAGCATTGGGAAGGGAGCAGGGGAATCCACTAGATTTCAGGAATACGAAGACGCATTTTGGGTTTATAAGTTTGTTTTAGAGAATGAATATCAATTAATAATGAACAATGAATAATTAATAATACCAGCGTTACGTGGTACGGGATGTGTTTTTTAAGATTTTATTATAAGAATGCATAATGTTTTTCAATTAACAATGAGGTAATTAGTAATGAATAATACCAGCGTTATGTTTTCAATGAATAATGAG
>CAZMKA010000304.1:0-2998 GCA_964566605.1 uncultured Saprospiraceae bacterium
TATCCGACGTAGTGACGAAGGAGCTATGGCGTGATATATATTGTTACATGCTGGCATTCTTTCGTTGGTGCTCGGTTAATTTTTCATTGACGGTTTCTTATTTGGGTTGGCTTGTAGCTCTCTGTCGCCCGCAAGAATGAGGACGGCAGTGTGCTGCAAAAGTGGTGCTAATTATAGTCTGTTGTATAGAATGTATACTAAGATTAGCTTTGCATACTTTAGTTAGCATGAAAAAAGACACTAAAATTTTAGTTTCGTTCGGAGATAAGGTACGAAAACTTAGGAATGATTTAGGAATATCTCAAGAAGAACTTGCTTATAGAGCAAATTTGCATCGTACTTATATAGGAATGATTGAAAGAGCTGAGAAGAATATTACGTTAATCAATATCGAGAAAATTGCTGACGCACTGAATGTAGAAATTAAAGATTTATTTGATGCCGAGACCACCTAAGATTCCTAAATTACTTAATCTAAAGATTTATAAAACAGGTCAAACAAGAGGAGCTGATGATGATCTAATTTATCAGAACAGAGTTAAAAGAAATAACACAGTACTGATCCCTTTAGAAAATTACGATAGTTGTAAAATAGCCCCCGATAGTGAAGGAATTTTTGAAAACGGGTTTATTGTATTAATTAGCCCAGAAACGTATTTCAATAACCCTGATGTAGCCAAAGAAATGGAACAAAAGCAGTTAGTTTTAGGTGAAAATTCATTGCTGTTCTATTATTCAAGAAGCCAATGGAATGAATTTAATCCAGTTGACAAAGGTTTCAATGTTGCTACTTCGAGAACAAATCCTCTTGGTGGTGAATATGTTGCTCGGGTTCCTTCAACAACATCTTCTGATGATAAAAAAATTAGAGCTGGTTTTGAAACCACTTCTTTAAAGGGTGCAGGAATTAGGGTTTATGAATACGCAAGTAATGATATAATTAACAAATGTAGAATTCAACTTGAATTTGTCTACTGGTCTTGTTTTGATTCAAAAAGCATTTCAGGACAATTTGGTATGTCTGAAAGTGATATCGAACTTAGAAAAGATTTTAATAGACAAATTGCAGATGAATTAGATCTTATGGATGTAGATGTTCTGATACAGAAAAGAATTTTGGATGCTGAATTGAATGCCATTTGTCCATTGTGTTTGGAAAAAATTTCTGCAAATGGGTTTTATAATAAGGTTCAACAAGCAGAAGGAAGAGCAATATCAGATTTGACTGTAACGCAACTAAATTTATTTCATATTGATGAATTACGAACTGGTCAATTCAATCATAAGCCTTATAATTTAGGTTGGGGCCACCACCATTGTAATACTGTTGTTAGAGACATGGGTATAGATGAAACCTTAGTTTGGATGGACCAGGTTGTAGAACGAAATGTGAAGGCAGGTCTTTTAAATCGTAAATAATGTAGGTTCCTTGGATTTTACTGTTTTTTTATTTATTCCTTTGTCTCCTGTCAATTTCATGATTTGACTTCCATTAAGATTTGCCAAATCTGATTCGGTATTTAGTTTTGTTAATCTTGATTTTATTGATTTCACCCATTTTTCTTCCAATTCTATAGATATACTTAATCGATCGTTTTTTAAAGCTGCAATTGCAGTACTACCTGAGCCTGCAAAACAATCAAGTATAATGTCTTTTTTGAAAGTAGAGCTAAGAATGCAATGTTCTAAAAGGTCTTGAGGTTTTTCTGCTGGATGTTTGCCCTTGTAAGGTCTAACCGAGTAAAAGTCCCAGACATCAGTAAATTCAACAGATGCGGAAACATTAAATGGTCTGATTACGTCTTCATAATAAGGCATTGATTTAATTTTACCTGTAGACATAAATGCTGAGCATATTTTTTGATATTGTTCCCTGCTCGGTATGTTTCTCCCTGTTTCCCAATTTGAAACTGCACCTCCATGGTTCACCTTTCCATATGCACCGGTAATCTCTGTGAGTTCATGTCCTGACATGCCACAAAGGTCTCTTTTTTCTCTTAAAAATTGTCCGAACGTGGATTTTTTTAAGTTTGTTTTTGATGATGATTCAAGAAAGAGTATTCTTTCTGAATGAGCATACCATTGTCTTAAGGATTCCTTTTTCATTTTTCCTTTCCAACCATCGAAGCCTGGTTCGTTTGGTTTACTCCAGACAATATGAGAAAGAACATTAAAGTTTTCACTGAACATTACCTCAAGTCTGGCTGACATTTTTGATGAACAAAACACATATATTCCTCCATTTGGTTTCAACACTCTTTTCCATTCATCAGAATAAAGTTTCATCCAATCAATAAATTCTTTATCATTTTTGAATGCTGTGTCATTGGTGATATTTTTTTTCTTAGTTGAATGATAAGGAGGATCTGTAAGGATAAGAGATATAGAATTATCTGGAATTTTTTTAAGAGCATTCAGTGAATCATCTTTAATCAGTAAAGTCTCTTTACTTGAATATTCGCAATTCTCTTCTGAGAGTTGAATGATTTTGTTAAATACTTTTTGTCTATTTCTTGTATATGACGACATATAAAATGCTAATTATAGTATGCAAATATATATTATTTTGTTGTAGTTCGATAATATTCGAACTTTTCTTCAGCAAGTTTTAATACTTCTATTTGACAATCGTTTTCATAGATTTTTTTTGCAAATATATCACTGAAATATTCGGCTTTAATTTCTTCGTAATTAATACTAAGTTCTACTGAAAGCAATTTTAATCTTTTCAAATCCATTTCTCTTTTGCCATTTTCAATTTTGCTCAAGTTGGCAGAATCTAAATTCAGTTTTGCAGCTAATTGGGTTAGTGTAAAACCTTTTAAATTCCTGTTTCGTCTTATAAATTGACCAAATGTTTCTTTCATGTGACTTGTCAAATATTGACAAATATATGAAAATTATTAAACATGGGGGGTGGGGGGGAAAAGATTGCCGGTGGCAAAAAAAGCAATGTGTCTAATAAGACTCTTTGCTTTTATGAGGGTTGGTTAAATTC
>CAZMKA010000305.1:0-2992 GCA_964566605.1 uncultured Saprospiraceae bacterium
CGATAACTCCGGTGCACTCAGCGATAGCCCGCAGTTCTGGGGCGTCATGACGCTCGAGACGAACTTCAGTGCTCTCGAAGAGTTCGGCATCTTCTTGTTTGCCAAGGGCACCCTGCAAATCAACTTGACACAATTCGAAAAGAAGCTAACTCGAACAATAAGGCAAACTAATTCATGAGTCAAAAGGCGGGAAATAGTGAACTTCCTGGAAGAGGTGATTATCTGATTCTAGGGGTATTAAGTCTTATATGGGGTAGTTCTTTTATCCTTATCAAAATGGGGCTTGATTACTTCACACCTATGCAAGTAGGTGCATTAAGGATTTTTATTGCAGCAATTGCATTCATCCCTATAACGATATATAAAAGGAAGCAAATTGATTGGAAATTATGGCCGTATTTTCTCATTGTAGGACTTACAGGGAGCGGTCTTCCGAGTTTTCTTTTTCCTCTAGCTCAAGAAGAGTTGTCTTCAAGTATTGCAGGGATTCTAAATTCACTTACACCTTTATTTACATTGATAATAGGAGCGTGGATTTTTCATACAAAGATTACATATGCTAAGATATTTGGGGTTTCTATAGGATTAGCGGGCGCAATAATGCTTATCTTGATAGGCGATGAATTAGCCTTGGATGAGAAGTTGTATTATGGATTTTATATTTTGTTAGCAACAATATGTTATGGTACGAGTGTAAATGTGGCTAAGGCCAAAATGAATCACGTTGACCCAACGCTTTTAATGTCAACTGCATTTTTATTCGTGCTGCCATTTGCTGTGATTTCACTTATATGGAGTGGAACACATACAGCGATAATAGAGACGCCAGGAATTATAAAAGGGATCTTTTTCGTGGGACTATTATCTCTACTTGCTACTTTTTACGCGAGTATTTTATTTTATAAAATGGTCCAAAGAACGAATCCTGTATTTGGGTCAAGTGTTACATATTTGATACCAATAGTTGGTTTGTTTTGGGGTGTTCTTGATGGAGAGGCTTTTGGAGTATTTCATGTTATAGGAATGGGGTTAATTCTTGCGGGTGTGTATTTTAGTCGGAAGTAAAGCTATTTTTTATCAGTGATAGTTCTTATCAATAGTTACTTTTAAAACGAATGCATTATATTTGGTAAAAATCAAAACGATGGAATTTATATCCAAAATATTAATATGGTTAATTGCGGCTGAGCATCTTTTTTTCTTTTATTTCGAGATGTTTGCTTGGGAAACGATAGGACGAAAATTGTTTGCGGGGATATTTCCTAACGAACTTTTCAAACCAACGAAAGTATTAGCTGCGAATCAAGGTTTATATAATGGGTTTTTAGCTGCTGGGTTGATATGGTCTATTTTTATTTCCAACGAAGAGTGGTCATCCCATGTGGCAGTATTTTTTCTTGCTTGTGTGATTATTGCTGGAACATATGCCGGTTTAACTTCAAGTAGAAAGATTTTACTTATTCAAGCTTTGCCAGCAACTGTGGCTTTGATATTTGTATTGCTTCGGTAGAGCCAAGCTATGTACGAAAGTGGCAATGCCTAAAAAATTAATTAGGATAAAGTAATTTGTTTTTAGAAATTTTAGCAAAGTAGAAAAGAATACTACTTCTTTATTAAATTTGTAAGCAAGTACCAAATATATGTCTACTCAGATTCCAGGCTTATACATCATGGAAACCGAAGAAAAGGGAAGAGGTGTTTATACTTCTATTCCTATCTCCAAAGGCGATATCATAGAATCAGCTCCAGTAATTGTTTTTGATGATAAAGACCGTCAACTGTTACATAAAACACTTTTGCACGATTATTATTTTCTTTGGGAATCTGAAGGAGATCAGGAGTATGAAGCTGCGGTTGCTTTAGGTTATGGTTCGCTTTATAATCACAGTAAAGAACCAAATACTGAATTTATTCCAGTCTTTGACGAGAAAGTCATAGAGTTTGTAGCCATACGAGATATAGAGGCTGGAGAAGAAATCCTTATTGAATATGATGAAGGTGGAAATTCTGCTTTTGAATTATGGTTTTAATAAGGATGCCTTTTGGGGTTAAACCCCAAATAAAAAAATGATAACCGTTCAAAATAAAGCTAGAAATCTACGGTGAATTCCTATCATAATTTTAACCCATATCAAATCCTTCAAGACTTTGAACTAGGTTCGAATTAGGTTCTAAAATTTTAAGTTTTTCAAGTGAACTGTAAAACAATTTATCTTTTCTAAGTTGATAAAAGCATAGCGCTTGATTGTAAAAAACATCTGCTTTGTCGCCATAAATGTCAAGTGAAAACTGGAAGAAATCCAATGCATCACTATACATTCCAAGATCATAAAGTAATCCACCTATCTCATAAGAAAGATCATCATTCTCGCCTATGTTAAAATACATGTCCCATATGATATGCAACGATTCAACTAATCTTCTTCTTTCTTCGAAAGTGATCTGTTGTTTAACTTGCTTCAGCCTAGGAAGAAGTTTAAGGAAAATAGTTGAATCATATGAACTTAGTCGATAAATAGCTAACATTTCGACAAGCCTTAAATTACCCAAATTCGAGTAAGCTAATTGTTTTAAACTGTTGAAATCATCCGGCCCAAAATCGTTTACTACTTTCTGGTAAGCGGCATGTGTTTCTTTATAATTTTCACTTTCATCTAAAAATAAAAGACAACCTACTTCCAAATGAAAAGTTGAATAATCAGCGAACATAACTTTTCCTCCATCCTTCAAGCAAAATTCACTCAATGCATGGTAATTAGCCCACAAAGAAAAACAGCCATGAGTTACCAAATCAGGTTCTTTTTTATGCATCAATTTATGCAGCTCATGAAACCCTTTGTCCATGGTTAGTAAAGCTAGTCCGTTTTTCGATAATGCTTTAATGTTCGTAAGACAATCCATAGCTTGCTTAGGGAAATAGATATAACTTTCGGCTTGGAATTGTTTATACAAAGCTAGAATTTCATCTACGTTTTTATCAGCATAATGAGGG
>CAZMKA010000306.1:0-2984 GCA_964566605.1 uncultured Saprospiraceae bacterium
TTAGCCCTGTTGAGTATTTTCGACGAAGAGTATCGAAGGATAAAACTTAATTTTTACGCCATTATAGGGTTCAATCGGTATAGTAAAAAAGCTTCTGTGATTCCAAGTTAATCACGCTACCCTATTTATTTTTTCAAAAAAAATTATTCTTGTACAATAAATTGAAATAATAAGTCATTTAATTATTAACTTTGAAAAACAAAGTACTTTTAAAACTTTAAATTATGGGCATGAGCCAATACTCAGAACAACTAAAAGAACTAACGCACATTCGTTCGATGATGGAAAAATCAACTCGATTTGTTTCACTCAGTGGCATAACTGGAATTGCGATAGGTTTGATTGCCTTAGTTGCTGCAGCAATAGTATTCATTATTGCTAAAACAGCTCCATTTCAAGCGCCTGATATCTTTTGGGATTTCGTAAAAGGATTTGGAGAGGAAGAGAGTAATGCAAGTAATGCTCGAATAACACTTTATGCGATTGCAATTATAACATTGATCAGTTCTGTAATTACTGGATTGCTTTTTACAATCAAAAAAACTAAAAAGAACAACATCAAGTTGTGGACCAAGAGCTTCCGATTGATGTTACTTAATATCGCAATTCCATTAGCTGCAGGAGGTATATTTTGTCTAATTCTTATTAATTTGGGTTTTGCCCAAATGGTAGCAGGAAGCATGTTAGTGTTTTATGGATTGGCATTGATAAATGGTGCAAAATATACTTTACAAGACGTAAACTCTCTAGGTTTGATAGAAATTATCCTAGGACTATTTACTTTGTGGATAAATAAATATGGAATAGAAATGTGGGCGATAGGATTCGGAGTTTTACATATAATATACGGAGCTAAAATTTATTTCACACAACAAGATAATGGATAACCTCATTCATAAATTAAATAAAGTCTTTGACAATCGAATACGACTTGGTATCATGTCTATTCTTGTTGTTAATGAATGGGTTCCTTTCAAAGAACTTAAAGACCTTCTTGATCTAACTGATGGTAACTTAGCTAGTCATATCAGTAATCTAGAAAAAGAAAATTACATCGACTTCAAAAAAGAGTTTGTAGGAAAAAAACCACGAACATCCTACAAAGCTACAGCTAATGGCAAAAAAGCATTTGAAGAACACCTTGCAATTCTCGAGTCTTTTATCAAGAAAAATACCTCATCCTAATATAGATCATTGAAATTACTGAATCCATTACGATTTAAATTAAACTTATATTTTTTCACTTTGAAATACAAAGTACTTTTATGAAACAAGCAACAATCCTTACTAAATCCTTACTCCAAACGCTACTTTTCGGAGTAACATCAGCAAAATGGATCAAATTCAAAGTCGCAACTATTGCTTTAATTGCATTTGATTTCCTATTCCATCATGACCGTCTATTGATATTAGGTCCTGGAATTAATTTAATGTTATTCTCTATTTTACTAGTTATCTCTAGTTACATCATTCACAAAAAATCAATCAATGACAAAGTATACTTATGGAGTGGATTTGCATTAATATTGACATCCATAAACATCATGTATAACAGAACAGACTGGGCTATTATAACTTATGTTATTTCTTTATTCAGCTTAATTGGTTCCTTATATAATAATCGAGCACACAACATTATCATTACACTTGCTCAATCATTTGTCCTACAATTTGCCCACCCATTTAACACAGCCTATAAACTACTCTTGATCAATACGGATGGACTAAAACAGTATCATTTCAAGAAAATAGGTCCTTATGTATTACTTCCTTTAGCACTCGTTTCAATGTTTGCATTACTTTACAGTCTTACAAACCAAGCACTTGCAACATTTTTTCAAGGATTTACTTTTGACGGAAGTCTATTTCTTAGCTTTTTTACGCCTTCAAGAGTTATTTTGTGGATAATATTCTTCTTTATTTTTGGGGTGTTTTTTGTTACTGCATTGGATAAAACAATAATACCTTATGGAAAATATGTAAAGAAACTGCACAGAGAAGAAATGAAAAAATCTGGAGTCGCGCATGCCATATTGGGCTTGACCCAAGAACTAAAAATGGCAACAATCAGTTTCATTGCCTTGAATTCATTATTAGCTGTTGTTCTGCTTACAGACGTGTTCACATTCTTTTCATCAAGCATGCAATTCTCAGCAACTGAACTTAGTAAAATGGTACATTCAGGTACATATATCGTTACATTCACAATAGCTTTAAGTTCAGCATTAGTCATGATTTTCTTCCGTAAAAACTTAAATTTTCACCCGCATAAAGCGAAACTAATTAAGTTAGCAAAACTATGGTTAGGACTTAATAGTCTCTACGTTATGATGGTTGGAATAAAGAATGCCATGTATATTTTCGACTACGGTTTAACCTTCAAAAGAATGAGTGTTATTATTTTTCTAGCTTCTTGCATGGCAATGCTCATTTTCTCTTTTCTCAAAATCGACAAAAAATGGTCAATAGCTTACTTCATAAATCGCCTATTAGCTTCAGTTTGTATCATTGTTCTCATGTTCTCTTTTATCGATCACAAAGCAGCCATTGTTAAATTCTCAGCCGTCGTGCAATCGGAGAATGTAGATGCTGGTTACTTATCTCGTTTATGTAGAGATCGTCAATTATTACTTTATAACAACATGAATAAAATTGAAGAAAAAACCACAATCCCATTATTTTTCTACAGTAAAACATACCGAAAAACCATAGCTACTAATTGGAAATCATCCAATTATATTTCGAATCTAGAGAATAATTTTTACAAAACAGAAACTTATAAAAACCTGAACCATTTTAAAAACAGATATTGATATTAACTCAGAAATAGGAAAATACAGAATTTTATTCCTATTATGGTCCAATACCATTTCTGCTTTATAATTTCACTTATTTTCAAGTTTTTAAAAGCAATTACTTTATTATACACATTGAACCCTATAATGGCGGAAAAATTAAGTTTTATCCTTCGATACTCTTCGTCG
>CAZMKA010000307.1:0-2830 GCA_964566605.1 uncultured Saprospiraceae bacterium
TTCTACTTCCTTACCCCGCTAATGTAGTAGAGGTAGTTGTAAATTCAGAAGTTCACACTACTTTAGAAACTGCAGTAGTTGCTGCAGGATTAGTGGAAACTTTACAAGGTGAAGGACCATTCACGCTATTTGCTCCTACAGACGATGCATTTGCCGCATTACCTGAAGGCGTTTTACAATCTCTACTTGATGACCCACAAGGTGCATTAACTGATATTTTATTATATCACGCTGTTAGTGGCGAAGCTCAATCAACAGATTTATCTGACGGTCAAAAAGTAGTTTCTGTTGCAGGAAACCAGATTAGAATAAATATTGAAGATGATAAAGTTTTCATTAACGATGCTGAAGTAATTATTGCTAATATTTTAACTGACAATGGTGTTGTTCATGTAATTGATGCTGTTTTACTTCCTTATCCTACGAATGTAGTAGAAGTAGTTGTAAATTCAGAAGTTCACACTACTCTAGAAACTGCCGTAATTGCTGCAGGATTAGTGGAAACTTTACAAGGTGAAGGACCATTCACGCTATTTGCTCCTACAGACGATGCATTTGCTGCTCTACCTGAAGGAGTTTTACAATCATTACTTGACGATCCACAAGGTGCTCTAGCTGATGCATTACTTTATCATGCAGTCGCTGGCACTGAAGCATTAGCTGAATCATTAGAAGACAGACAAAAAATCGCTTCTGCGGCTGGTAATACAATAAGAGTATTTTTAGAAGATGATAAAGTATTTATCAATGATGCTGAAGTAATTATTAATGATATTCTTACAGATAACGGAGTTGTGCATGTAATTGATGCTGTTATTTTACCATATCCAGCTACTGTTGTAGATGTAGTTGTAGAATCAGAAGTTCACACAACTTTAGAATCTTTAGTAATAGCAGCAGGATTAGCTGAAACACTACAAGGTGAAGGTCCATTTACACTATTTGCACCAACTGATGAAGCATTTGCTAAGTTAGATGCAGCTCTAGTTACTGAATTAACTGATGCTCCTGATACAAAATTACAAAGCGTATTACTTTATCATGCACTTTCAGGAACTGAAGTTTTTGCGGAAGATTTATTTGATGGATTGACAGCAACAACAGCTTTTGGTCAAGATGTAACAATAACTTTTGAAGGAGGGGCTGCCTTTATTAACGGTGCAGAAATCGTAACAACTGATATATTAACTGACAATGGTATTATTCATGTTATAACAGATGTACTTTTACCATCAGGAGTTGTTAGCAATAAAGATGTGAGCTTTGAACAATTGAGCATTACTCCGAACCCAGTAACAAATTTTGTACAAATTAAACTAGGAGAAAATATAGAAAATAATACGAAAGTTGAGATCTATAATGCACTAGGACAGCAATTGATGACAAGAGAATTAGTAAATGATTTCATCACAATTGATATGACTGACTACCAAAAAGGGTCTTATTTCATTAAGGTTTCAAATGAGACAAAATCTACTGTTTCTCAGATTACGAAAATGTAGGTTATAATACAGTTTGCACTTTATACTTGCGGCTAAAATTCAGTAATTATCTAAAGAGAGTTAGGGAGAAAATAGGTTACATGGCCTTAGCCCTATTGAGTATTTTCGACGAAGAGTATCGAAGGATAAGACTTAATTTCTCCGCCATTATAGGGTTCAATCTGTATATAATAATATTAAGTATATAATTGGATTGTGAAGCTGCTTGCCCTTATTAGGTAAGCAGCTTTTTAAAATTTAATTCTATTGAGTGTTTTCGTACATTAATAGTAGCTGATATAAGCAATTTGTATTAGAAGTCTTATCTTAGCTTTGAAGCAATGAAAGATAAAAAACAAATACAAGTATGTGAATTATGTGAAACGGAAGTTTTTGGTGCATTCTGTTCTCAATGTGGACGCGAAATAAATTTAAAAAGAATAGATGGGAAATATATCTTGTCGGAAATAGGAAGTGTATTTAACTTTGAAAAAGGCATATTATACACGATTCGAGAATTACTTTTAAGACCTGGAAAAAACATTCAGGATTTCATTTCAAAAGATAGAAAGCGACTTGTAAAACCAATTGTATTCATTATAATCAGTTCATTGATTTATACCATTCTTTTACAACTTTTTAAATTTGATGATGGATATATAACATACTCATTTGATTCCGATTCTACAGGTAATTCCATTTTTGAATAGATTACGAAAAACTATGGCTATTCTAATTTAATCATGTCACTTTTTATTGCAATATGGGTTAAGGTATTATTCAAAAAGCAACAGTATAATTATTTTGAAATAATTATTTTGCTTTGCTTTATTATGGGTATAGGAATGCTGATTTTTGCGTTTTTTGGTGTTACAGAAAGTATTTTAAACCTTAGCATGAATGGTTTTGGATCCTTATTTGGAGTCTTTTATATATCATGGGGAATTGGGCAATTCTTCGAAGGAAATAAATTAAAAAACACCTTCAAAGGTCTATTTAGTTATTTTTTGGGTTTATTCACTTTTGCAGTTCTTACTTTAACTGGTGGTTTTTTAAGTGATAAAATAATTTAGCGATATCAAAGCTATTTCATATTACTGAGTTTCAAATTATAAGGAGTTTTGTGCATAACTGCGTATTCACTTTATTCCTTCTCCGTGTTTTTACTCCTTGCAAGCTGCAAACAGGGGTTTGCAGTTCAAAACTAAATCGATTTGCGATCGATTCTTAACATTATATTGTTTAACAGTTTCCTGAGCGATTGTTTTTTGCCTTGTGCTCTGTCTCCATGCATGCTGCAAACAGGGGTTTGCAGTTCAAAACTAAATCGATTTGCGATCGATTCTTAA
>CAZMKA010000308.1:0-2956 GCA_964566605.1 uncultured Saprospiraceae bacterium
AATTTTACCAACCATTCTTTGCCCTCTAAAAGATGGATTAGTTGCAATTCGATGAATATAAATCGATGGGTCATTATTTTCTTTTCCCCATATTAATTCGTCATTCAATGCTGTAGCCCATATACAAGCTATATCGTTATCAGCGACTAATTTCCATTGACGCTTTTCTTCAATCTCTTTTAATACTAATTCTTTGCAAAATTCAGGCCAATATACCTGATCTTTAGCTTTCATATAATTCGTAGCCATTCTATATAATTCGAATATTTTAGAAACATCGGTAAGCTCACTATTTTCAATTTTCATATTTCCTAGATTAAATAAAGAATGAATATAATTTAAATAGATCTTTCATTTTACAGATAATCAATCTTTCTTTTTCTTATCCCTACTATCAATAAAAAGCCTACTGGCATGAGTAAAATCCATTGTGGTGCAAATACTGAATAAAAAATACTTGATAAAATAAATGGAATGCCTATTAATATATAGAGTATTCCAATTGGTTTAAGATAATCTTTAAAAGTATCCGTAAAGCCAGCACGTAGAAGTAGATATGATGTATAAAAGAGTAAAATAGTAATAATATGCCAAGCACTTATCCATTCAGCCTTTTGTTGTATTTCAAGGTTACTATTATGTAGAGGATTAACTAAAGTTATTTGACCTCCTACTAAATGAATAAAACTTGTTAGTAAATTAATTATTCCAGCAGCTTTAATATATATACTCTTCATTTTAAAATTTTAAAAGATGACTTAACTCAGTTAAAACGTTTTTCATATAATCGGCTTCTTGCTTTTTATATCTTATCATTTCGTGATATCCAATTAAATACTTATAAAAAATACTTGATTTTACTTTTGATTCATTTTCTGAGATTCCAAGTTGCTGAAGTAAATCGGCCGTATATTGCATTCTTTGATTATCAATGTTTATTATAAGATTATTCAGTTCTTTATTCGATTTTGCATATTTTTTCAAATAAAAGATGAAGTCAATATTATTGTCTTTTCGAAAAGATAATTCAATTAATTTTTCAAATCGACTTCTAGGGCTTTTCGCACTATTTACATGATTAATTATATCTAAAGTGTTTTCGTTTTCCCAGAAATTTATTATTTCTTGAACGAATATTTTCTTGGTTGAAAAATACCAATAGAAACTTGATTTATTGACTTCGAGCTTCTTTGCCATTTGTTCAATTACAATTCCTGCAATTCCATTTTCAGAAAACCTTTTGTAACCAAGTATTATCCAATCTTCTTTTGTTACAATTGTTTTAGGCATTATTTAGACGTTTGCGTTTAGAAAGCAAACATAAGACATTTCCATCTAAACGCAATCGTTTAGATGGAATTATTTTTTTAATGAATTCTAAAGTTCCATTTATAATAATAACTGCATATCTTTTCAAGATTGCCAACTCAATTTCATTCTTTGTAAATTCATCATATCTAAGGATATATTTGCATATTATGCTTCTACAAAAGACACTAAAGAGGAAACTAAACCATAATTAGTATAATCTAAAAGATTTAAAATTTTGGGGTTTAACCCAAAAGAAAACCAAAGGACTTTTAACGAAAGTTTATGCCTAGTAATATACCATATGAAATACCTGAACTCATTCCCTCTTGCAAAGTTACATTTCTATACATTGCTCTGAATTTGATATCCATATTGATATGTTCATTAAATTCGAAGAACTCATATCCTATTGCGACAATTGCTCCGTATCCCGCATAATACCTAATTTCAAATGGATCATTATCTGGATCTTTTATATCCCAAAATACAGGATTATCACCTCCTAACCCTACTCCTCCTTGAATCCATAATCTATCTATTAGCCAATACTGAACAGTCGGCGCCAATATGCCAAAATCTCTTTTTCTATCTCGACCAAATCCTGTATAATTATAGATTGATACATTTGAAGTGAGCATTAAATCAAATTTAGAATTTAGAGAATAACCTATTTCTAAGTCTAGTCCTAGGTCCGTGAAGTTATCGGAATTATTAGGTAAGTATAAATTAGAATAAGCTATTCCAAGAGATGTACCGAAAAAAAATCCTTTTCTATCTGCTTGCTCTTGGGCATTTATTAATTGAGTAAAAAATAAAGAAGTAACTATTATTAGCAATTTCAACCTCATGTTTAACTATTTATGGTTTATTGTAAAGCAGCAAAACTCTATTAAATAACTCGCATAAAAGTTACCATATGTTAAATAATGACGCTACAAATTTCTTCTAATTCTACTTAAACTTTGGGTTGAAATTCCTAAATAAGATGCGATATCTTTTTGGCTAATTCTTTGTATTATTTCTGGCTTTTTACTAAGCAAATCAATGTATCGTTCTTCTGCTGTTTTGGACATGAGGTCAATTTGCTTTTTCTCTTTTTCAACAATTGCTTTTTGATCACCTGCTGAAAATAGAAGAGCTCCCATGGGTGTTTGTTTTAATTTTTCAATGTTTGATTTATTTATTTGTAGAACGACTGATTTCTCAAGAGCAATGATTTCGATAGGTGAAGATTTTCCCGATAAAAGAGATAATTCATCACTAAAGAAATTGTTTTCCATGAAAAGATCTAAGCAAATATTTATCATTTTTCCATACAAATAAGCCGACAGCTCCTTTGATTAAAAAGTAACCATATTTCTCTTTTTTATGTGCCTGCTTTATATACTCTTTCTTCCCATATTCAACCTTTTCACATAGATCAACAAAATATTTCCAAGCTTCTAAAGGAGCTTCATAATATTTATCAAATGCTTTTTTTATGACTTCTTCTATTAACATCCTAATGAAATTTCAACTCAATATAAGAATATAATGTTAACCAATTTTATTTTTCCAAACCAAGTAGAGTCCGGACCATTGGAAGGGACAGAGCGAAATTCTACGTATAAGCAAATTTACATCTATTTTTTCTGTAACATATAAT
>CAZMKA010000309.1:0-2910 GCA_964566605.1 uncultured Saprospiraceae bacterium
TAATGCTGGCGTCTATTTAAATACAAGACACACACAAACCATAGACTCTTTCTGTGAAAGTGCTATGAAATCGAGTGTACACACGATACAAATCATTAATAGCAAACCGTGTAACCAAGAAGAGATAAATGAGCATACATCAGAAAATTGTAATGAACTAAATTGTTTTAGATCATTTAATGAAGAATTGCCTACTGTTTATGGGAAACAATATTTCATAGAAAAGAGTATTTATGAAATGACATATTTGTCATTAAATCCAGAGGCTTTACATATTCGATACAATCCTTTAGATGGATCAACAGAAATAAGTCAATAGAATATAAAAAGTGCATCACCGATGGGAATGATGCTGCAATAGCAGCAGTCCGTGCTTGGCAAAAAGGGAAGCAAGGGACCGACCTAAGGGAGTCATGGACGTAGGGCAGATAGTTCACACTTTTTTGTGAACTAGATGGATGCCCAAAAACAAAAAAAGCGATACAACTTTCGTTATACCGCTTTCTATTACTTTAGTTAATCAACTAAACCGCGAATGATTCTCCGCAGCCACAAGTCCGGCTAGCATTCGGATTGTTAAAATAAAATCCTTTTCCATTCAACCCACCTGAAAATTCAAGTGTCGTGTTACATAGGTAAAGGAAGCTTTTTAAGTCAGTAACAACTTTTACATCGTTATCTTCGAATATTTGGTCTTCTGGTTTTGGTTCGTTGTCGAAGTCCATTTCATATGAAAGACCTGAACATCCACCACTAGTGACTGACACTCTTACGAAGTAGTCGTCCGTTAGGTTTTCACCCGACATCAATTCGTCGATTTTCGTTTTTGCGCTGTCTGCAACAAATAACATATTTACTGATTTTTTTCTTTATAATCTTTGATTGCGTCTTTGATCGCATCTTCTGCCAATACTGAACAGTGAATTTTCACTGGTGGTAAAGCTAACTCTTCCACGATATCCATATTGTCTATTGCCAATGCTTCATCAATTGACTTCCCTTTCAACCACTCAGTAGCTAATGAAGAAGAAGCAATTGCTGATCCACAACCAAATGTCTTGAATTTTGCATCTTCTATAACACCTGCATCGTCTACTTGGATCTGTAATCTCATCACATCACCACATTCTGGTGCACCAACTAAACCTGTTCCTACGTTTTTAGCACTTTTATCAAGCGTACCAACGTTTTTTGGGTGTTGAAAATGATCTAAAACTTTTTTAGAGTATGCCATTTTATAAATTTATTTTACTTGTTCACAAATATAACAATAATAAGCTGTACTTAGTTTCAATTAATGCGCAGCCCATTCAATAGAATCAAGGTCTACGCCTTCTTTATACATCTCCCATATAGGGCTTAAGTCTCTCATGTGATTCACTCCTCGAGCTATTTCACCTATCGTATAATCTATTTCTTCTTCCGTCGTAAATCTTCCTAGACTGAATCGAATCGATGAATGAGCTAAGTCATCACCAAGTCCTAGCGCGATCAATACATATGACGGCTCCAAACTCGCTGACGTACACGCTGATCCTGAAGATACTCCGATTTCTTGATTGAAAGTCATCATCAATCCTTCACCTTCTACGTGCTTGAAAGATATATTAGTAACATGCGGCATTCTATTTTCCACATCACCATTAATATATGTTTCCTCTAGTATGTCACACAATCCTTTTTCTAACTTATCTCTCAATTTAGCCAATCGGATTGCTTCATCTGCCATTTCTTTACTCGCTAACTCAGCTGCTTTACCGAAACCAACAATTCCTGGCACATTCAATGTTCCTGAACGCATTCCTCTTTCATGTCCACCTCCGTCTAATTGTGAAGTTACCTTTACACGTGGATTCTTACGATTCACGAATAATGCACCAACACCTTTGGGACCGTACATCTTGTGTGATGTAAATGCCATTAAGTGAACGCCCACTTCTTTCGGGAAAACCGGAATTTTACCTACTGCTTGGGTTGCATCACTCATAAATAGAACACCATGCTTTGCGCATAAATCTCCTATTGCTTTCATGTCTTGAATAACACCTGTTTCGTTGTTAGCCCACATAATAGATATAAGAATAGTGTTATCTTTTATTGCAGCTTCGAGTTTCGCTAAGTCTACTCTACCCTTTCCATCAACTTCAAGGTAAGTCACCTCACCACCCATTTTCTCGATTTTTTTGCACGAGTCAAGTACTGCCTTGTGCTCTGTTGATAGCGTAATTATGTGATTTCCTTTTCTAGAATACATTTCGAAAACTCCTTTCAAAGCAAGGTTATCAGATTCTGTTGCACCTGAAGTAAAGATAATTTCTTTCGGGTCAACTTGAATCAAGTTAGCAACTTGCTCACGAGCATAATCAACTGCCTCTTCACTTCTCCATCCAAAAGGGTGAGACCTCGAAGCAGCATTTCCATGCAGGTCATAAAAATAAGGAACCATTGTCTCTATAACCCTTGGGTCACAAGGTGTTGTAGAATTATTATCTAAGTAAATTAACTTCTTACTCATTTGATTTTTTAAATTTTGCACAAATATAGTACTCCAATTAAATTTTGTACTGATTCTTAAAGATTTATGTCTTCCAAAATGCCTTTTCTTTGTGTACGTCTGTAATGACTTACGTCAAAAGTCCTTTTTTGAACATTACGAATAAATAAACATTTGTAATTATAGAAAGTTGTATTGGATTAAAAAAAGATTACATATGAAAATCTGCCATGCGTAATACGTTAAATAACAATTAATAATTTCACTTCAAACGGTAGTTATACCAATAAAGCAATAGTGCTTTAAAAAGGAAAACTTGTATAATATCGGATAAAATCATATTTTTGTTATCCGATATTAATATGAAATTTCCATATGACATAAAACTTAGTGAAGAGTTATTGGCTATAAAAGAA
>CAZMKA010000310.1:0-2871 GCA_964566605.1 uncultured Saprospiraceae bacterium
GGTACAACAAGTGCAGGAGGTAGTGATTCTAAATTAGAAAAGATTATTGGTAAAACCCAGAATGCAGGATATTCCAAGTATAAGAAGGACGACTTGAAAATTGTTGAAGGTATAGGACCAAAAATTGCAGGACTATTAGTTGATGCAGGAATAAATACTTGGGCTAAATTATCTGAAACACAAGTATCTAGAATACAAGATGTTCTTAATGCAGCAGGACCTAGATATAAATTAGCAAAACCTGGTACTTGGCCACAACAAGCTGGATTAGCAGCAACTGGAAAGTGGGATGAGTTGAGAAAACTTCAAGATGAACTTGATGGAGGTAAATAATTTCATTCAAGTTATGTTTTAATCAATTGCTAAAGGCTAGCTTCTTTTTTGAAGTTAGCCTTTTTTTATATGGTTAACTTTACGCTTATTTGATTTATATTTTTGGCTTAAGCCAAAAATAATTTAATTATTATCCTAAGTTCGAGCTAGATTAAATAATACCAATTCTGATTTAAGGTTTTATACCATGTCGCCTATAATTTATTATATATATTCTAGCTTATCATCCCACTTTCTTTGTTAGAAATACTCGCCGTATCTAATGATACGTCTGTGTTTTCTGCCTAAAAATTGAAATGATAACCGTTGAATTTATTATGACAAATTAAAAGCGAAATGGTATTACGTTCGTTTTAAAGGTTATTAAACAACTACAAGACAGAAGTCGATAGTCTTTGCTGTCAAAAGTGATTGCTTTTATAAACTTGTAATTATGCGAAATTCTAAAATAGAATTGGTATTATACATAATAAAGACATATTCATTTTATGTATAATTCCGAAATATTTCGTTTTTCAAATTAAGTTAATATATTTGCCCTATGAATTTAACTATACATTTACATCACTTCCATAATTTGCAATTTTGCGGGTAGATGTTAATGTGTCAAATTAAGATATATTTTTTAAGCTCGCTATATGCGGGCTTTTTTTATGCCTTTATGTAGCGATTAATAACTTGTAATGATTAAAATCGCTATCCAAAAATCAGGTAGAATGTATGAAGAATCCATACAACTCCTTAAAGAAAGTGGACTTTCTATAGATAATGGAAAAGGACAACTTAAAGCACAAGTAAGAAATTTTCCTGCGGAAATCCTTTACTTACGAAATTCTGACATTCCTTATTATGTACAAACTGGTGTTGCTGACTTAGCAATAATTGGTCAAAATACAGTAATTGAAAAGAATGCTAATATTGATGAGTTAATCCAACTTGGATTCTCAAAATGTAGGTTATCAATTGCAACTCCAAAGAATAATATTTATTCTACTGTCGATGTTTTGGAAGGTAAACGAATTGCTACTTCATACCCTAACACGCTCAAAAAATATTTAAATGATAAAAATATAAAGGCAAATATCCATGTTATTAATGGCTCTGTGGAATTAGCACCTAATATTGGGTTAGCTGATGCTATCTGCGATCTTGTTAGCTCAGGAAGCACGCTGTTTAAAAATAATCTTCAAGAAAACGAAATAATCCTTAAATCCCAAGCCTCTCTTTATGCAAATAAAAAAGCTCGTTTGCAGAAGAAAAGTTTTATTGAGCAACTTACATTTCGAATGAGCAGTGTAATTCGTGCTCGAAATTTTAATTATATCCTTTTTAATATACCCAATGAAAGTATAAATAAAGCAAGCAAAATTTTGCCAGGTTTAAAGAGTCCTACAGTTGTACCTCTGCTAGAAAAAGGCTGGAGTTCATTACATAGTGTTATAGAAATAAATCAAACATGGCAAATAATCGATAAATTGAAAAGTGTAGGAGCTCAAGGAATACTTATTTCTAAAATGTCAAAAATTGTTGTTTGATGAATTATTATGAAAACCCGAAAAAGAATGATTTCATTTCTTTGACTTCACGACCTACTATACAAGCTAAAGATCTTCAACAGATAATAACTAATATTTATTCTGAAATTGAACTTCGTGGCGACTTAGCTATAAAGGATTTTACCAAGAAATATGATGGCTTTTCTTTGGAAAGCTTCATTGTAGGAAAGTCTATTATTGATGAGGCTTACGCCCAAATTGATATAACTTTAAAGAATGCGATTCTAAAAGCTTATAATAATATAGAAGTTTTTCACAAGGCACAAGCTGCTGAAAACTTAAAAGTTGAGATTGAAGATGGAATTGAATTAAGCCAAAAATCAGTAGGAATAGAACGAGTCGGAATTTATATTCCAGGTGGAACAGCTCCACTGTTATCTACAATTTTGATGCTTGCAATTCCTGCTCGAATTGCTGGATGTAAACAAATAGTTTTATGTTCTCCTCCAACATTTGATGGTGGGATACATCCTAGTATTTTGGCTACAGCTAAAATATGCGGTATCAAGGAAATTTATTCAATTGGCGGAGCTCAAGCAATTGCTGCTTTGTCTGTTGGAACTGAAACAATTCCTAAAGTAATGAAGGTATTTGGCCCTGGAAATCAATATGTAACTGCTGCAAAAGAATATGCATTAAATTATGGTGTTGCGATGGACTTGCCAGCAGGTCCTAGTGAATTGCTAGTTTTTGCTGACAAAACTGCAATTCCTGCATTTGTTGCAGCAGACTTATTATCTCAAGCAGAACATGGAATTGATTCTCAGGTTATTCTAGTGTGTGTTGAAAAGGCAATAGCAAAACAAGTTGAAAAAGAATTACAAAATCAAGTTCAAGATTTACCTCGTAAGGAAATTGCCAAAGCTTGTCTTATAAATAGCAGGTCAATTTTATTTAAAACTATTGATGATGCTTTTGAATTTATTAATGAATATGCGCCTGAACATTTAATAATTGCAAGTGAAAATGCCGAAGAATATGT
>CAZMKA010000311.1:0-2871 GCA_964566605.1 uncultured Saprospiraceae bacterium
TGCAGATGATGAAAAAGAACTTGGTACCAATCCAGTTATTGTCAGTTTATCTTTGGGCGAAAGCCGTAAATTTAAAATGAAACATAAAATTGACAAAAAACTTAAATTCGATTTAGAATTAACGCATGGAAGTCTTTTAATCATGAAAGGCTCAACCCAACACTATTGGAAACACACAATTTCTAAGACTGCACAACGAAAAGGCGAAAGAATCAATCTTACCTATAGATATATCATGTAAAAATTATTTCCAAAGAGATGAAATTTACACTAAATCGTCGCTGAAAACCTCTAGTTTACGCAGGATTTATTGTAAATTCGAGTCTTAGAAATATGATATGAAATATTTCCTGAACTGCTTTTTACTACTTTTCACTATCCAAACATTGTCTTCTCAATGTCCTGGAACCTCTTTGTGTTCCATTTGTCAAGCAGATTTAACTGTAACAGAGTTTTCTGGGGGTACTATTTTAAATGGAACATCAACGATACCCGGCACTGTGTTAGCAGGAGGTTCTGCAACAGGGGATACAATTGTGGTAGAAGTAAATGGTTGTGGAGAAATTGATATTGCTGTTGAATTGGATTTTGTTTGGGAACAAGGAAATGGTATAAATTGGATACATGGTGTTTCTTTTCAAGCTTCAGGTGGATGGAGTGCTGCAGAAGTAGTTTTGCCAAATCCTGATTGGATATTTCAAGATACAATTGTTGGAGCATGTTTTGATCAATCATTTGGTGCTGGATATTATTATGATCCTGTAGGAGCAAATTGTGGAGGAGGAGATAATTCTAGTTGGAATGGTACGAACTGTGGTGGTACTTTTTGTGAAGAAGATGATCCATGGTTAACGGATGGAGAAGCATTTGATAACTGGGGAGATGATTGTGAGTTTAATTGTCCCGAATTTGGTTTTGAACTATCTTTTTGCCCTCAAATTGCAGAACCTGTAACAGAGACCATTGGATTTTTCATTACCGATGATGCTCAATCAGGTGGATGGGATACTGATGATGGATGTGTTTTCGATATAAATTTTGTAATCAAATTTGTTCCAGCGGAACTATCAGAAGTAATTAATTCATGTCAAGGTGAATGTGTTACATTAAATGCTGGTGCTGGATGTGATTCTTATTTATGGAATACTGGAGAAACAACTCCTTCCATTGTTGTATGTCCTATTGTAGAGACCGATTATATAATTATGGCGAATTCTACAAATGGATGTGTAATTACTGATACAATAACTGTGATTCCAGAATTTTGTTGCAATGCGTTTGCTGGTGAATTAACAGGAGGTAATGTATGTCCAGGAGATGATTTAACTGTAACAGTAAGTAATTTTCAAGATTCTATAGGCTATGACGAATATCTTTTAGTAACGGATGCATCAGGCATCATTATCGATATAATCAATGGTGCAAGCGTAACTTTAACTAGTGAGATTTGTACAACTTTTACAATATACGCTTATAATCATTACACATTGGATGCTTCACCTGTCCCTGTGATAGGTGATGATGTAAATTTATATGATTGTACCAATAATTGTTGTGATTTAGAACCATTGACTGTTGAGTTCGAAGACACTGTGGCTCCTGAATTTGTTAACCCACCAATGAGTGAAGAAATAGATTGTCTAGATAATTTAGATCCTCCTCAAGATTTAGATTGGACAGATAATTGTGGATTGATGGGAACTGCTCCCATTTCTAGTGAAACGAATAATGCAACTTTATGTGCTGGAGGAACCATTGAAAGAACTTGGATGACGACTGATTCTTGTGGTAATCAAACTACTGCAACACAAACAATAACAGTACTTCCTCTAGCACCTCCCATGTTTTTAAATCCACCTGCTGATGAAGTTCAATCATGTGGTTTTAACCCAATGGTATCTGATCTTAATTGGGAAAATGGTCTCACTGGAGCTTGTGAAGAATCTGGTGTAGAAACTGGAGTCTTATCAGGTTCTCATGACAATTGTGGTGGAAGCTACAGTATACTATGGGAATATACTGACGTTTGTGGACAAGTAGCTAGTCATACCCAAAATATAACAATTGATCCTGCACCTGAAGCTTCTTTTCTTAATGTTCCTGCAGATATTACTTACCAATGTGAGACAATCCCTGCAACATTCCCGGATTTAGATTATACTAACGGTGAAACAGGATCATGTGAAATATCGGGGACAGAGCAAGTTACCACTTCGGGAACGTATGATATTTGTGGTGGGGTATTATTAAATACATGGGAATATACTGACGATTGTGGAAGAGTGATTTCTGAAAACCAGCAAGTAACAATAGATCCTGCACCCGAAGCAATGTTTATTAATTTGCCGACAGACATTACGCTAGCTTGTGATGCAGCCTCAACTGCTGGTGTAGATCTTTTCTATGAAAATGGACTTGTCGGCACGTGTGAAATTTCAGGCTTTGTGCAACCGACAACCACAGGAACTTATGATATATGTGGAGGAAGCATAGTTCATGAATGGGAATATGTTGATTTATGTGGCAGACCTATTAATTACAGCCAAACAATTACAATTGATCCAGCTCCTGAAGCTTTATTTATAAATCCTCCAGGTGATATTACAGTTGCATGTGGATCTGCACCAAGTGCTTCAAGTTTACTTTCATATTCTAATGGTTTAACTGGCGATTGTGAGATTTCTGGAGATGTGATGGGTGTGTTAAGTGCTTTTGATCCTTGTACGAACACAATGACTGAAGAATGGAATTTTGTAGATGAATGTGGAAACCCATTAAATCATTCACGAATAATTACTGTTAGTGATATAGGACCTATCGTTTTTGATAATATTCCTGCCACAATTACGCTGGAGTGCGACGAAGTAAATG
>CAZMKA010000312.1:0-2804 GCA_964566605.1 uncultured Saprospiraceae bacterium
TATGAAATAGCTGAGGCAATTAATGATCTTGATTTAGACAAAGACCCTCAATAGTCTTAATTTTCTAAATTAAAAATGGCCTCTTATATTTTATATAGGAGGTCATTTTAATAATTTTCATTTCTTAAGATAGTTCCTCATAAACCGCATCTAGAGAACGTTCTATTCCTTTTCCTTTCCACTCTTCAGCACCTGGAATTATTTTAGTTTCCTTTTTTAACTCCTCTAATTCTTTACCCGCTTTTATACTCGCCATTCCAAACTCTAATAATTTCTCTAAATAATTTTGAAATGATTTAATATCTTCTGATGTTCCTCGCACATCATAACCATTCGATGAATGCCCAAAAATATATTTAGTCTCGGAATCGTATGTACTCAGTGTGCGATCTAAAACATGGATCCAGTTCTTTATATTAGCTCCTGAGCTTTTATCGATATAAGGAAATCTTCTATTAAAAATCAAATCTCCCATATGTGCGATATTTTCATTTTCAAAAAATGAAACAATATCACCATCTGTATGAGCTGGACCAAAATAATTAAACTTCATTTTTAATTTACCCTTAGCATAGGATTGGTCACTCATAAATGTGGTGGTAGGATATAATTGATTTTCCAGTTTTCTTTCTTCTGCTACTCTTTTTTGATTTTTTAAACTATTCTCGTGAGCAATATGCATACCTAGCATATCCTTATAAGCTATATTTCCACCTGTATGATCTCCATGATGATGTGTATTAACTAATAAATCTACTTTTGATGATGAATGTTCTGCAACAGCATTTAGTAAATTTTTCGATTGTTCTGGAAATTGTGTGTCTATTACTATAATAGTATCTTCCGATACATAAAAGCCTATTGTTCCTCCTCTTTCTTCAAATGTATAAACATTCCCTCCTACTTGAGTGATTGTATAATCATGTTCTCCTGTAAATATTCCAGACGATGATTTTTTAATAATATCATTAATTTCTTCATTTGTTTTTCCTTTACATGAAATCAGATGAGGTGCAATAAATAATATTGTTCCGACTTGGGCTCCTGTATTTAAAAATGATCTTCTTTTCATAATTATTTATTGTATTTTTTGAGCTCCAATTAAATTGATCAATAAAACTTTTTAGTTAATATCGAACTCCGATTATTGTTAATAGAAGTGAAATTAAACGAATTATATAACTACTCAAAATTCATCCTTAAAAATATTTGTCTTATAACTATATCTATGAGCATAATTATGATTCATTCTATGTCGAGTATCTTTAAGTTTAAGGTTTAAAATAAACTCAATCTATAGAAATAGATTATCTATTCCTTTGTTAAATTATTTATCGGACTAAAGATAAATCGTGGAATCTCAAATTACTTTTATAATACCGTTCTATTATAGTATTTCACTTATTTTCAAGTTTATGAAAGCAACTACTTCGTTAGAAATAATCACAATAGCGAAGGCTATCATTGCGTTTTCTACATTCTACTTGATTTAATAATTGTTGAAACTAAAGTGAAACTTTAAAACAGAATTGACTTAAAACAAAAAAAGCCTTTCATAAAAAATGAAAGACTTTTAAATGTATCATAAAAGTAATTACGCTTTAGCTTTAGCTACATCATTCATAGGAATGTTGTATTGTGCTTTTACTTTTCTTTCTATTTCTAATGCAACTTCTGGGTTGTCAGATAAGAACCTTTTAGCTGCTTCTCTTCCCTGTGCAATTTTCGAACCATCATATCCATACCATGCACCGCTCTTTTCCATAATTCCTGCCTCAACACCTAAATCAATAATTTCTCCAAGTTTAGAAACTCCTTCTCCAAACATAATATCAAACATAGCTAATCTAAAAGGAGGTGCTAATTTATTCTTAACAACTTTCACCTTTGTAGGGTTACCCATTACATTACCTTCTTTGTCCTTTATTGCTGACCCTGATCTTCTAATATCAAGTCTCATTGATGCATAAAACTTTAAGGCATTACCACCAGTTGTCGTTTCAGGATTTCCGAACATCACACCAATCTTTTCTCTTAATTGATTAATGAAAATACAACAACATCCTGTTTTACCTATCGTTCCAGTTAACTTTCTTAATGCTTGAGACATTAGTCTCGCTTGAAGTCCCATTTTACTATCTCCCATCTCGCCTTCTATCTCTGCTCTTGGTACTAATGCAGCAACTGAATCAATTACAATGATATCTATTGCACCTGAACGAATCAAGTTTTCAGTAATTTCTAGTGCTTGCTCTCCATTATCTGGTTGAGAGATTAATAAGTTTTCCGTATCAACACCTAAGTGCTCAGCATAGTATTTATCGAATGCGTGTTCAGCATCAATAAATGCTGCTATACCACCATTTTTTTGACATTCAGCTATTGCATGAATTGCCAATGTTGTCTTTCCTGATGATTCAGGACCATAAATTTCGACAACTCTACCTTTTGGAAAGCCGCCTATTCCTAATGCAATATCTAAACCCAAAGATCCTGTAGGTATTACATCTGCCTCAACAACTTGCTTATCTCCAAGCTTCATTATTGTCCCTTTTCCATAAGTTTTATCTAACTTATCAACCGCAAGCTTGAGTGCTTTTAATTTTTCTTGTTGTTTATCTGCCATGATAATTTTTGTAATTTTTTAATTAGATGATTTTGCGAAAAGCATTAGTGAATACTATTGTCAATCAAATATTGCAAGGTCACAAAGATGCAAAATTTATATTATACTTTCCAATATATGTACACGAATATAATTTATAACAATAAACCATAGAATATGTTACAGCAAAATATACCTT
>CAZMKA010000313.1:0-2794 GCA_964566605.1 uncultured Saprospiraceae bacterium
AATAGTAGACTCATGGCAAAAGATAGAAAAGTTAAAAAAAGAAAAGTTGTTGTTACTCCTCAGGGAACAGCACATATCAAAGCATCTTTTAATAATATTATTATTTCTTTGTGCAACAAGCTAGGTCAAGTAATCTCTTGGGCTTCTGCTGGTAAAGCAGGTTTTAGGGGTTCAAAAAAGAATACTCCTTATGCTGCTCAAGTTGCAGCTGCTGATGCTGCTCAAGTAGCTTATGATGCAGGAATGAGATCTATTGAAGTTTTTGTTAAAGGTCCAGGTTCTGGTAGAGAAGCTGCGATACGTGCAATTGATGGAGCAGGAATTAAAGTAACTCGAATTCATGATGTTACTCCAATACGTCACAACGGTTGTCGTCCTCCAAAGAAAAGAAGAGTTTAATCCACAATAATTAATTAAGATAGTCATATAATGGCAAGATATACAGGTCCAAAAACGAAAAAAGCAAGAGCATTTGGTGAGGCTATTTACGGTCCCGACAAATCTTTTGATAAAAAGAAATATGCACCAGGAATGCATGGTAATAATAGGAGAAGACGTCAAAAGTCCGACTATGCCTTGCAATTAATGGAAAAGCAAAAAGCTAAATACACTTACGGTGTTCTTGAAAGACAATTCCGTAATCTTTTCGAAAAAGCAAGTAGAAAAGGTGGTGTAACTGGTGAAGTACTTTTACAATTCTTGGAAACAAGACTTGATAATGTAGTTTTCCGTTTAGGTATTGCTCCAACTAGAAGAGCTGCAAGACAACTAGTCAGTCATAGACATATTCTAGTAAATGGTGTTTTAACTAATATCCCATCTGCAGCATTAAGACCTGGTGATGTTGTTGGTGTTAGAGGGAAATCTTCTAATAATTCAAATATTGTTGATTCTATCAATACAAAGTCTGATGTTAGAAACTTTGGTTGGTTAGAATGGAATAAAGATAGAATGGAAGGGAAACTTTTAGAATTCCCTGTAAGGGATGCTATTCCTGAAAAGATTAATGAACAACTTATTGTTGAACTTTACTCTAAGTAATTGTTGCTTTTATTTTATCCCATTTTATTGACCTATAAATTAAGCTAAATGAGTATCCTAAACTTTCAAAAACCTGACAAGATTATATTACAGAAAGCTGATGACTTTGATGGGTCATTTGAGTTTCGACCACTTGAACAAGGTTTTGGACAAACAATCGGTAATTCATTAAGAAGGATACTACTATCTTCTTTGGAAGGTTATGCTATCTCTGCTGTTAGAATCGCAGGTGTTGATCATGAATTTGCTACCATTAAAGGAGTAGTCGAAGATATGGTTCAAATTATTTTGAATCTAAAGCAAGTGCGTTTAAAAGCAGTTAACGTTTCGGAAGAAAGCGTAGAAGAAAAAATATATTTGACAGTTAGTGGTAAAGAGCAATTTCTTGCTGGTGAACTATCAAATTCAAATAATATTTTTGAAGTAATGAATCCCGAGCATGTAATATGTAATATGGAACCATTTGTAAATCTAGAGATAGAGTTAACAGTTACAAAAGGTAGAGGATATGTTCCAGCTTCAGAAAATTTACCTAAGGATGCAGCTATCGGTGTAATTCCAGTAGATGCAATCTACACACCAATCAAGAAAGTAGCTTATAAAGTTTCTTCAACTCGTGTTGGTCAAAAAACAGATTATGAACAATTAAATATTGATGTTCAGACTGATGGAACAATACATCCTGAAGAGGCAATAAAGGAAGCTAGTAGAATTATGATTCAGCATTTAATGCTAATCACTGATGAAAATATCACTTTCGACGATGCTTCAACAAGAGAAGATAATGTTGTAGATGAGCATATACTTCACATGAGAAAATTATTGAAGACTTCTCTAGAAGATCTTGATTTATCTGTGAGAGCATATAATTGTTTAAAAGCTGCTAAGATTGATAGTCTTGGAGAATTGGTGAGATATGATACTCACGAACTTCTTAAGTTTAGAAATTTCGGTAAGAAATCATTAGTTGAGATCGAAGAACTTCTAGTTCAAAAAGGTCTTACTTTCGGAATGGATCTCTCTAAATATAAATTAGACGAAGATTAGAAATAAAAAAAGCATTCTTTTTAAGAGTGCTTTTTTAATACAATATATTTAACAATTGCATTAACCGCGCTGGATACGCTGCGTAGAGTGATGCGAAGAAAATTATTTTAAAATGAGACATAGTAAAAAATTCAACCATTTAGGTCGTAAAGTTGGGCACAGAAAGGCGTTATTAAAAAACCTTACTATCGCTTTATTTACACACAAAAGAATCAATACAACTCTAGCAAAAGCTAAAGCTTTAAGAATTCATGCTGAACCTTTAATTACTAAATGTAAAAAGAATACGACGCACTCTAGAAGAGTAGTTTTTTCTTACTTACAAGACAAGGATGCTGTAAATGAATTATTTACAGAAATAGCTCCTAAAGTTTCTAATAGACCAGGTGGGTATTTAAGAATTATTAAGACTGGTTTTAGAAAAGGTGATGGAGCTGAAACTGCTATGATCGAATTCGTTGATTACAACGATGTTTACACAAATAATAAATCAGGTGCTGGTAAGAAGAGAAGATCAAGAAGAGGTGGTAAAAAAGTTCAAGTTGCTCCTGTACAAAGTAATAATGAAGAAGAGTAATATAAATATTACCTTCCTTAAACTTAAAAGAGACTGTCTCAAAAGGCAGTCTTTTTTTTTTGTAAAATAGGTTCTATTTCGTATATTGTAATATGAGTAAGAAGCAAAGAAAGGCTACGTTTAAGCCAT
>CAZMKA010000314.1:0-2727 GCA_964566605.1 uncultured Saprospiraceae bacterium
CCCCTGACCAGGTCATTTAAATTCTTGTCAAAAAGTCTCTCCAGGTTTCCCTTGACCTTCATCAAAGCCATTTTGACAGACAAGGTTCAAGGGATTTCACCTGAAAAACATCAAATCAAACTGTGAATTACAGTTCTATAATTCCATAAAAACCAATCTTGTGGCTGCAAGATAAGTTTTGTAAAATATTTGACAGTACTTTGATGAAAAGATGAATTTTCTGCTCATGAAAATGAAAAATGACTTATTAAGAGCAGACAATAATTTGTTATCAAGTTACCAGATTTTTGTGATGATTTTTTTCTTTTTTTTTTTACTTTTCTTTTTCAACAAGTGCAGCTGGGGACGTGGCCTTAGAGTTGGGATAAAGTTAGAGTAGAAATGTTAAAACCTCGCACCATCGTTGATTTCAAAAAAATCAAATCAATGCTCTCGGTCAGAAGGTTTTTGAGCATTATTTTAATCGATTTTCAGTGTAGATTGAAATCATAATAAAATATTATGTAAATTCGGGGTTCAAACTCAATATAATGAGTAAATTACTGTTACTACCTACTATTTTGATTATCTCCTTTCTTTCTTGGAATAATGTAAGTTCGCAATGCTCATTTACAATTGATTTAACTGATGATTTTACAATATGCGATCCACAAAATGTAGATCTATCTGCTATAGTAAGTCCGGATCCATTAATCATACAATGGTCAGATGAAAACGGTCCTATAGGCAATACTCTTGATGTATCAGCCTTTGTTGACGAGACCACGACGTTCACCTTTTCAGCGTTTACAACAACATCAAACAATCTAGTATTTAATGGTGATTTTGAATTAGGAGATACAGGTTTTACAAGTGGATATTTACTCGGCGATCTCTTTTGTCCTTTTCCGCAGGGACCATTATGGTGTGAAGGCATGTATACGGTATCAGACGATCCCTCAGCTGCTCATCAAAATTTTGATGCGTGTGATGATCATACTAGCGGCACTGGCCAAATGTTAATTGCTAATGGATCAAACTCTTTTGTAGATGTTTGGTGTCAAGATGTAGTTGTAAACCCAAACACCAATTATCAATTTTCAGCATGGGCAGCTTCTGTTGAACAAGGATCACCCGCTATATTACAATTCACGATTAACGGCTCTTCTATAGGTGATAATTTTGATGTGAATTTTAGTACTTGTATATGGGAAAACTTTACAGCGATATGGAATTCTGGAAGTTCAACCAATGCAACGATTTGTATTGAAAATCAAAACCTAGCAACCGGAGGAAATGATTTTGCTATAGATGATATTGAATTCATAGAGACATGTGAAGATGAAGAAACAGTTACAATTACAATAGGAGGAGTTGAAGGAGGTCTGCAAACAAGTTATTCGATCGATTGTGACTTCCCAGAAGCTGAACTTAGTGTTATTCCTTCATTTAATAACTACACATACAATTGGTCATCTCAATTTGGTGGAGAAATTATAGGATCAACAGACACCCCAAATGTTACTGCTGTAAGCTCTGGACTTTATACGGTTACTGTGACAAGTGAGAATGGATGTACAGAAACTTTTACGACATCGGTTAACGGATCAACTGAAATTCCCGAGACTGCAATTCTAGGTGATTTTGTCATTGAATGTTCCGAAGAAAACACAACTGTATTCAGTACGAATAATTCAAGCAATCTAAATTATAATTGGGAAAACAACACGAGCAATGGACCTGTAGCAACATATGAACAACCTGGCGATTATGTATTAACTATTACGAATCAATTCAATTGTTCTAGCGAAGTTGATTTTACTATTTTTGAAATAGAAGAGAATATACAATATGACCTTGAAATACCGGATACCTTAAGTTGTATAGGAGATAACACCAATCTTGTTTACTCCTCGAATCAAGATAATAATTTCGAATGGTTTGACCCAAATGGAAATTCTTTAGGTACAAACGACACAATTATTGTTAATGACATAGGAGAATACACTATTGAAATAATCGCAAGTAACGGATGTACAACTGATGATACAGTAACAGTGATCAGCCAAATTTCTCAGCTTGATTACCTTTTGGGCGAAAGCCCCACACTCACGTGTAATAATGAACAAGCATTCATAAATGTTGAGGTAAATACGGATTTCTCAGACATCAGCTGGTTTAATCCTGACTTCTTAGCATCAGGTGACTCGATTTTAGTTACAAGTTCAGGCGATTATATTGTTGAAATTTCCGACATAAATGGTTGTATTACAAGAGACACTCTGGTTGTTCTAGAAAGTTTTGAAACACCTATTTTCAGTACATCTGCCATTGAAATTGATTGTGCAACTGGCATAGGATCGGCATTCATAAATTCCAGTGAAACATATGAAGTAAATTGGGAATTACCTGATGGAAGTATGATGATGGGTGATAGTATTTCTACAAATATAGATGGTGAATTCATTGTTACAGCGATAAACGACATAGGATGCATTACAAGCGATACTATCCAAGTGGATGCGAATCAAGACTTTCCTTCGATTACAGTTGAATTAAATGACATTAATTGTGCTTCACCCATTGCCAATATAACTTTAAATTCCTCAATAGATGGCACTGGTTTTTCCTGGGTGGGCCCAAATGGCTTTACGTCTGATGAGGCAATGTTGAATGTTGGTGAAGCTGGATCTTATATTTATGAAGCGACTTCTCCTGCTGGCTGTATTGTCATGGACAGTGTAAATA
>CAZMKA010000315.1:0-2721 GCA_964566605.1 uncultured Saprospiraceae bacterium
CTGTTATACCCATACTTTCTATCTTCAAAGGAAGTGCTAATTCGAAATAATAAAGCGCACTATCCATAGAGCGTTTAGTTTGATATACAGTACCTATGTTATTATACATGTAACTTGTATACTTTTTCCGAGCAATGCTATCTTGCACACCTTGATAGTATTTCATTGCGATACGATTATTAGCAATTGCTTCATCATACTTATGGAGGTCTTTGTATACTTGACCTGCTGCATGATATAATCTCGGCTGCTGAATTATGAATGTGTCTTTGTAGTTTTTTTCAAAGTGTTCTATCGTTTGATTGATTTCATCTTTTGCTTTATCGAATTTATACAAATCAATAAAGTTATAAGTCACAGCATACCTGCATTGATAATATTGAGGCCAATTTTCAGCTTCTAGATATAGATCAATAGCTTCAAGATACTTCGTGTTACTTTTTTCAAAATCAGCATTATTAGCTAGTCTCTCTGCAAGATTAAATAGTTTATCCGCAGCTTCTTGACTATTTAGTGCTGGTACAATACCTAATAGGAATAGGAATAAAAGAAAAGTGGGGTAGACTTTCAATTTATCTGATTTAGTTATTTAATTTAGATAGAATCTTTTCGATTTTAGCTTTTTTGAAATTTGAAACACTTTGTAGATGGACAAAGTGGTTTTTTGCTTGAGGAATGTGGTTTATTTTTAAACTAACCAATCCCAAATTCCAATACTTCAAATCACGTAACGAACTTTCATCTGAAATCTTCAATAAGTACATTTCAGCCATTTTGAAATTATTCTCTTTTATATGAGCGTTAGCTAGCATCATGTAAATTTCAGCACTGTTATTGTCTTCATCTGCTTCTGCAATGAACTCTGCGTATTTACCGTCCTTGTAAAGTTGAATGATTGCATTAGCGTTTTCACCTCTTGAAGATTGTGCTTCGTATAATTCAAAGTTTGAAGCATAAACAGCTTCTAGTTTGTCGGAAGTGAAATAATTATACGAGAAGTAAATGAGCATAGATAATGATAGAAGAATTAAAGCCCATTTTATTAATTTGCCCTTTAAAGATGAAGACTTTACTTCAGTATTATTGTTTGAGTCTGGCTCGAAAGTAATATCATTTAATTGAGCACGTAAATTATCTCTTTCAATAGAAGAAGTAGATTCTTTCAAAGCGAGAAAATATTGGAATTCGTCATTGAACACTTTATTTGTAGCAAGTTCATTATTAAATTGTTGAATCTCATCTTCCGACAATAATCCAGCAAAGTAATCTTCAAATCTTTTTTCGTTAAATTCCATATCAATAGATGCTTTTAGCTTTTAGTATACCTCTTAATTTTTGGAGGCAACTATATTTTTTCTTCTTAGCCTTCTCTGCATTTTCTAAACCATTTCGTTGAGCAATTTCAGACATATTATATCCCCAGTAAGCCCATTCTATTATAATGTTCTTACAAGGATTGCCTAACTCTTGAATTTCCTTTTTTACAGTTTCTACATCTAATTTGATTTCGAGTTTTCTCGTGTCATTAATTGTTGAAACAGAATTATTTTCATTTAATTCTAAATAAGCTACATTCTTATTAGACGAGATATGTCTAAGATGGTCAACTGATTTATTGTAAAATATTTTATAAAGGTATGTACTGAGTTTGGAACCTCCTTTAAATTTATTGGTATCTATATTCCATATGACCGATGAAATGGCATCAGCGTACATATCCTTTATAGAGTCGTTAGAGAGATTAAGTTTATTCTTTATTTTATACATCATATTTTGATGCATAGTGAAGAATTGCTCTATAGCATTTCGTTTAGAATTTCCTCCAAGACGAATTGCTTCCACAATTTGATGATCGTCTAAAATAACATGTTGTTTAATGGGGTTCTCAATTAATACCGTAATATTAAACAATATTGCTTTTCAAATATAATTTTAACTAAAATATAAACGTATGCTAATTAACTAATTACCAATTTGTCATAAATTGTTAAATATGGCTGATATAGAATGAAAAATTTGCACGGAAGAAATTAATGTTCTTTAAGTCTTTAAGTAAACGATTTTTGACCTTTTATAGATTATTTCGACTAATAAGTATGGATGTTTTTCTCCTATTAAAAAGAAAGAAATATGAATACTATACCAGTTGTAAACCCATTAAGTTATCCAATAATACGTACACTCGATCGTGTAAAGGAAAAACTTTGTATCTCAACACATGAAGGTTTTGAGATGATTAAAAAGCACGAAATCACTTTCTTGGAGGCGGCAAGTAATTACTGTGTTATTCATTATTCCAACAAAAAAGTAGTTTGTTCTAAGACGCTGGCTGAAGTTACGTCAAGAATAAGTTTAGCTAATTTTTTCCGTGTCCACAGGTCATATGTTATTAATCTAGATCATATACAATCAATAAACAAAGGTCTTTTGTCAATTACTATGGAGAATGGCAGTGAGATTCCCATTTCAAGGACGAATCGTAAAGCTATTAAAGAAAAGATTGCATTACTATATGATTAATGTATTTTGGGCAGGTTTTTCGTTCAACAGAAAGTTGAACGAAAAAACGAAGTATTCCATAGTTCGCTATTCCTTTAGTATTGTAAATAATATTTTAATAAAATATTATCATTATCACTATTTATAAGTTTTTGCTTCTTTTTGTTGGCATATTCATAAGTGCCCTAAAATGTTGTTTATAAGCTAATTAAGTATTATCTT
>CAZMKA010000316.1:0-2697 GCA_964566605.1 uncultured Saprospiraceae bacterium
AAGCTGTTGATATCCTCGTTCTCGTGAGTCTCTACTTTGCTGATCTTGATAGATGGTTTCATCGCTTTGACTAATGGAGCATAGATTTCTATTGCCTTGTTTCCTGCTTCGTCTCCATCCATGAAAAAGATGATCTCTTCTAAGCTTGTGAGATTTCTGATTGCTTTGCTGTGCTCTTCATTCCATCCATTTGTACCGTATAAACTGAGAACCCTATAATCTGTATGAGTCAATAATGTAGCTGCATCGATGATGGCTTCTGTAATGATAATGGTTTTGGTTTCTTGGGTTGGATAGCTTGGGTAAAGTCCTTTTCTATTCTTGAGATAGTAGTGGTTGCTTCCTTTCTTATCTGCAATAGATCTTCCATAAAGCGAGGTGATATTTCCAAACTTGTCTTTGAGTGGGAAGATGATACAATTTTGCAGCTGCTTGTATTCTGTCTGGTAGTGATTGTAAGCGATTTCTAATTCTGGATTGTAGATATTTCTTTCCTTCAGATAATTGATTGCATTCTTACTTCTGTGTAGACTTTGGCGAAGCTTTTTGAACACCTCGACTAAGCTCGGTGCAGGGGTTTCCGATAGACTTGGAGTTGTTTTGTCCCGATAGCTATCGGGATCTCCGCAGAGCTTGGCAGCTTTCTTTAGTGCTTCGTGCTTGGTACACTTTTCCATCTTTTGTATCATCTCGATTACGTCGCCGCTTCCTGCAGTACAGTTGGAAGAAAAACACGTCCAAGTATTTGTCTTTAGATAGATTTGTAGACTTGGTGTCTTGTCGTTGTGCCATGGACAGTTTAAGCGGTGGTTTCTATCTGGTGATAAATTGTAATGATTGAGTACGGTTTGGATGCTTAGAGCTGTTTTTATGTCTTTGATCTCCATAATAAATGTTAAAGTCAAAAAATATCTTTCTGGAACTATTAGACCCAAAAGTATATTATAATTCCTAAACGACAAAGAACTATCAGCTTTAATTACGTCTAATAATTACTTAACTTCGCACTATCACTGTATTTTAGGACACAAAATGGGCTTATAATGGATAAAATCGCAATAACAATAGCTAATCTAAGAAAGGAAAAAGGATGGTCACAGACGGACCTTTCAGATAAAAGTGGGGTTTCTCGTGAGATGGTTGGTAAATACGAAAGAGGCAAAGCAATCCCATCTGTAGATGCAGCAAAAAAAATAGCTGACGCTTTTGACGTCAGCTTAGATTATCTCGTTGGCGAAGGCATTAATGCTGCCTTTGATAAAAAGACTGTCAACAGATTGCAAGAGATTCAAAGCATGGACTCTAAATCTAAAGACAACCTATTTAATATTATCGATGCTGTGATTCGTGATTATAAAACTCAAAAGGCTTACGCTGGTTGAAGCTCTAATCCAACCAAATGAAGCTCTTTAGCAAGAGGAGCATGCAATATCATTCTTTCTCCTATAATCTGTGGGTATTCATTTGGGGACAAGTCCACATCTTTCGGGTAATCTTGTACAAATTTTAAATCAAGGCTATCTAAATCAATAATACCTAACTTTTTTTGTTCTTCATCTTTAAAAAGTAAATTATTCTCTTCAATCTTTAACCCTCTACCACAATTAATATTTTTCTCTTTAAAAGACTTTGATAAATCTTTAGTTCTTAATAACACTCCTGTTTCAACATCAAAAATTTTCAGCTCTCCTTTTCGTTCTAAACCGAATAACTTTTTTTCAACCCCTCCAAAATTCATTACGCTTTCTTTGTACCAATTAACCTTTCCAGTATTCTTGTCAAGACCAAATAGATACTGATTATTCGACCTAGTATTAAACACACTAACCACTATCACTCTATCCAAAACCAGACTACCTAAAAACCTAAGTTTTATTTTTTCATCATCGGACCTATTTTCAACCTCTTGAAATATATTTAGAGACCAAACAGCATTTGAAGACAAAAACTCAACAAGAGTTAAAGTTCCTTTATTGAATGATAAAAAATAATCTTTATTTATAACCTTAGTTACCTTTAAGCTATCAGGATTAAGTGCTGAAATTACTTTCATTTCAGAGTCAAGCAATATACCTACTTTTGTTTCATTATGAGTTGCATAAGAAACAACCCATTTATCAGATTGAAAAGAAACTGGCAAATGGAGAACAAGATTAGAAAGTTCGTTCAAATCACTACCGTTCTTCTTATTCAATACAAATGTCCGCAATGAATCTCTGGTTGTAACATAGATTAAGTTGGATCGAATAAGGAAGTCATAAGATTTCGGGATTTTACAAGACCAAATGATTTTAGAATCAGCAGACATTCTAAGAAGTTGAGAATGACTCTCAAATTCTTTTAAAACAAATAAGTCTCTACCCTCGACTTTAAAAGATACTACATTATTTATTTTTAACTTCATCATTAATCCAACAGTTTGAAAATATCTTCAAAGTTATCGACATCATCTAAATGATCAATAAGAGCTTGTACCTTTCCAGCTTCATCAACAAAGTCATTATCTAAAACTGTCTTGATTCTGGACAAAGGAATATTTGAAAGTTCTGCTCTTCCCACAGTAGATGAAAATGCAGAAATTACATCTGATTTCAATGAGCCAATATCTGAAAAGCCATTATTCCCAACTCCTTTTTTGAAATTATAGAAAAACTCACCGAAATTCTTGCTCGTAATGTAACCGCTAAATTGTTTAGT
>CAZMKA010000317.1:0-2649 GCA_964566605.1 uncultured Saprospiraceae bacterium
AGATTTTGGAGAAAGAACCACTTTCGACTGTTTACATGATGTATGGAAACATCGATGAAAATCATGTAATCTACAAAGAAGAGTTGGAAAGTTTAGAAAAGAAATTCCTAGGTCAATTTTACTTGAAACATGTTTACAGCTCTTTGGCTGAAAAGAAAGGTTTACTAGGTGGTATCTTCAAGAAATCGAATCTTGATCTTCCTTATTATGCTGGACAAATTTCTAAGGATACAATCAAGAAATTACTAAAGAATTATCCTGAAATCAATCCTTCAACAAGTCATGCCTACATCTGCGGGCCTGGAACGATGAATGAAGATGTGAAGGCGATTCTTATCAAAGAAAACTTCCCTAAAAATCAGGTGCACTTTGAATCTTTTGGGTTGACACCAGCTGATACAAGTGAGGTTTCGGATACAGGAATAGCAGGTAAAGCAACTGTAGAACTTGATGGGAATACGATTGAACTTGATATGGATGGATCCAAAACGCTTTTGGATGCATTGTTGGATAAAGGTTATGATCCACCGCATTCTTGTTGTTCAGGTGCATGTAGTTCTTGCATGGCGAAATTGACATCGGGTAAAGTTGTGATGGAAGTGTCGCATGCATTGGACGAAGAGGATATTGAAGATGGATATATCTTAACGTGTCAGGCGAAGTGTGCTACTCCTGAAATTCATGTTGTATACGAATAAACATTGTAGACATTTCTAGGTTTTGTTTCCGTGAAAACTCCTATAAGTATTTTATGGTTCAAGCGTGATCTTCGTTGGAAAGATCATCAAGCCTTGCATGATTGTGTGGCTTACGCCCAAAATAATCATACGAAAATCCTTGCTTTTTGTGCAGTTGAGCCTAGTCTTGTTAATGATAGACACTACAGCGATAGGCATTGGTACTTTGTGGCTGATTCGGTGATTGAAATGAATGAGTCAGAAGCTGGATTCGTTCATCTTGTGGAAACCGAAATTCTAGATTTCTTTGAATTGCTCCAAGATAAATACGAGATAAAGGCTGTCTTTAGTCATGAAGAAACGGGCATTTTAAAAACATATGAGCGAGATAAATCAGTTGCTAAGTGGCTTAATAAGCGAGCTATTACTTGGAGCGAATCCCAGACAAATGGTGTTTTTAGAGGACTAAAGAACAGAAAACAATGGCGAAAGCTATGGCTTGATTTTATGTTACAAGAGCCTCTGCCGATTGTTGATAATCCATCAATGTTTATAAAGGATGAAGTTATTCTTGATTCTTTGGGTTTAAACCCAAAATGGATAAATCAAAAACATCCTTACCAGAAAGGAGGAGAAAAAAATGCACATAACTTATTGAATTCATTTACGGATGGTCGAATATCGAAGTATATGCGTTCCATTTCGAAACCCGCGGCTTCTCGTGAATACTGCAGTCGATTATCACCATATATCACGTGGGGAAATCTCACGATTCGTCAAGTAGTTCAAAATCAATCAGCCAAATATCGAAAATCTGATGCCTTTCAATTCCAAAACTTTGCATCTCGCTTAAGATGGCACTGTCATTTCGTTCAAAAATTTGAAATGGAGTGTGAAATGGAGTTTAGAGCAGTGAATAAAGGATTTGAAATACTAAAAAAGGAAAAGAATGAGACATTTATAAAAGCATGGGAAGAAGGACGAACTGGTTATCCATTGGTCGATGCAACGATGAGATGTTTGAACGAAACAGGCTATATAAATTTTCGAATGAGAGCAATGCTTGTATCCTTTTTGGTCTTTAATTTATGGCAAGATTGGCGCGATGGGGTAGAGCACATGGCTCGATAATTTACAGATTTTGAACCCGGAATTCACTATGCACAATTCCAAATGCAAGCAGGAGTCACTGGCATAAATACCATAAGAATATATAATCCAGTCAAGCAATCCTACGAGCAAGATCCCAAGGGTGAATTCATAATAAAATGGGTGCCTGAACTAAAGAAATGCCCGCCATCATTTATTCATGAACCATGGAAGTTAACAGAGATGGAACAAATGATTCACGGGTTTTCGCTAGGAGAAGATTATCACCGTGCAATAGTAGATTATGAAGAAACTGCTCGCTATGCTAGAAAAGTAATTCACGAATTAAAGAAATCACCAGCGGTTGTAAAAGATAGTTATCGAGTACTAAAGAAACACACCGTCCCGAACAGACGCGTATGATGACATGAGTTATGAATTACATGTTTTAATCTGTATAATAGATAATAGTAAAGCATGAGATATGTTGTTCCTTTTTTGGGAGAGCTAGCCGTTATTAACGGTTAATAACCGTTAATAACGGCTAAGCATCATGAAAATAAGCACTTTCTGGAATATGCTTTTTGAAGTATTTTTTTTAGAAAAGGAATAAAAGCTAATTTTAGGGTGAGTATATAAACGAGTTATGAGCAAGAGATAAATCAAAAATAGACACTAATGGAAAATTTGCCTTAAAATACCAATTCTGTTTTGGAATAGCGGATAAGGTTCGCAAAGTTATTTGCTAGATTCAAGGCAAAAAACGTAGTCATATTCGTAGATATGGCAAGTATTTCTAACGATGAAAATCGGTGTTTTTTATTCTTCTTTTCGCATATTTTCCCATTTGCTCCATTTTTATTATTTTGCATTAGAAATTAAA
>CAZMKA010000318.1:0-2641 GCA_964566605.1 uncultured Saprospiraceae bacterium
GCTCTCTGTCGCCCGCAGGAACGAGGACGGCAGTGTGCAGTAAATGCGTTTGCTATTCATTTGAATTTATCGTTTCCATTATCTCTCTAAAACTGGCCAATCCTGATTCTATGTTTTCTATTATTTCATTTGCTAAGATATCAGGGTCTGGTAGATTGTCTAAATCAGTTAAACTCTTGTCCTTAAGCCAGAAGATATCTAAGCTTGTTTTGTCTCTAGCAATGACTTCATCATAGGTATATTTTCTCCATCTGCCTTCTTGGTTATCTTCACTCCATGTTTCTTTTCGCTTGTTGATGTTCTCAGGTTTGTACAGCTTGACAAAATCCTCTAAGTGAGACATCATCATCGGTTTCTTTTTTAAGGTGTGATGAATGTTTGTTCTATAGTCATAAAACCAAATTTCTTTTGTCCATGGTTCTTTACTTGCTGGCTTGTTGTTGAAGAATAGCACGTTTGCTTTAACTCCATGAGCATAGAATACGCCAGTTGGAAGTCTTAGGATTGTATGTAATTCAGCAGTTTTTAAAAGTTGCTTTCTTACCTCTTCACCTGCTCCACCTTCAAAGAGTACATTATCGGGTAGGACTACTGCAGCTTCTCCAGTGATTTTTAATTGGGTTTTTATGTGTTGAAGGAAGTTGAGTTGTTTGTTTGAAGTTGTTTCCCAAAAATCTTGACGGTTATAACTTAGGTCTGCTTTTTCTGTTTCACCCTGTTCGTTGGTGATGGTCATACTGCTTTTCTTACCAAAAGGAGGATTAGCTAAGACATAATCATATCTATTTCCATCATCTGCAATCAAAGCATCATTGGCATTGATAAAGCTATTGCCATCTATTTCTCCAATATTATGTAAGAACATGTTCATCAAACACATCCTTCTTGTGTTGGCGACAATCTCGTTTCCGTGGAATGTGTAATTCTTTAGGAACTCTTTTTCTTGTCTATCAAGTTTGTTGTTTTCTACAATCCAATCATAGGCTGCTAAAAAGAAACCACCTGTACCACAAGCCGGATCAGAAATTGTTTTCATTGGTTTTGGTTGTACACATGCTACCATCGTTTTGATTAGTGCTCTTGGTGTAAAGTATTGACCTGCACCACTCTTGGTATCTTCAGCATTTTTTTGAAGTAGCCCCTCGTATATCTTGCCTTTAATATCTGCTCCCATCAATGCCCAATCTTCCCGATTGATCATATCAATGACCTTGAGCAATTTGGCAGGGTCTTGAATCTTATTTTGACTCTTGGTGAATATTTGTCCGAGTATGCCTTTCTCTGTTGATAAAGACCTGAGTAATTGACTATAGAAAGATTCTAATTCGGCTCCTCGTTTGCTCGATAAAGTTTCCCAATTGCAGACATCTCCATCTTTTGTTTCCTTGCCTTCTACATCTTTAAGTCTTGGGAATTTCAATCCTTTATTGTAAGGTGGTTTATTTAGTTCATCTGCCATTTTGAGAAATAGCAGATAGGTGATTTGTTCTAAGTAATCACCATAACCTACGCCATCGTCTCTAAGGACATTGGCAAGGTTCCATATTTTTGATATTATAGTTGAGTCTGTCATTATTGATTACGATTTAATACACTGATGATGAGTCTTTTCACAGTTTCCATCTCTTCTGGTTTACTGCTTGCGACATACAAAGTCAATGCCGCCAAGGCTTCGTTGGAAATTATTTGTGTTCCATCTGATGTATGTAACAAATTGTTCTGGTCGAGGAAAAGTAAGAAACAGGCTGCAGCGATTCTTTTGTTCCCATCTACGAAAGAATGATTTTTGGTAATCAGATACAAAAGCATGGCTGCTTTTTCTTCTATTGTTGGATAAAAATCATCTTTACCCATACCCTTAGAAATTTGAGTCACTGAACTTTGGAAGTTGTCGTCCTTTTCTTTTCCAAACACAGCTGAATCAAATTCAGCCTTCATGGCTTCCACCATCTTATAATAATCTTGTAATTCTGGATATACAGTATCCTTTTTGCTGATTCCTGATTTATCTAATGATTCATGATCGTAATCATCCAATAGACCTAAACCTACAGCATAAGTGTCTAACCATGCGTAGCCATCTTCTTCCGCTTTTTTTTCTATTGCTCTGCTTAAGATTTGAATGCCTGCTTTTAAGACCTTCACTTCTTGTTCTTTTTGTTCCAGACGTTTTTCATTAATTGCGTAACCTTGAACCATCAATTCACGAAGTTTCTTGGTCGCCCATTTTCTAAATTGAGTACCTCTTACTGACTTTACTCTATAGCCTACAGAGATAATAACGTCCAGATTATAGTGTTCAACTTGTCTTTCTACTTCTCTTCCTCCTTCATTTTGAACTGTCGCAATTTTTGCGACAGTTGCTTCTTTGTCCAATTCACCCTCCTTGAAAACATTGTTTATGTGCTTTCCTATGGTCTTTATATCCCTACCAAACAAGATAGATAGATGATGGCGATTAAGCCATACTGTATCGTTGTCAAAACTGACATCTATTACAACTTGCTGATCTTCAGACTGATATATTTCTATGTTTCCTTTCATAGTACTTGAACTGTCCCGAAATTCCGGATAGTTGCTCATTTCTTCTTTTCTTTTTTAATCCGCTCCAACAATACACTGGCTGGCTCATAATCTGCCT
>CAZMKA010000319.1:0-2620 GCA_964566605.1 uncultured Saprospiraceae bacterium
GGTGGATACAATCGTGTGTATTTGCGATAATTTTTTTGCCTGTAAAACCGCGTTGCTAGCAGGTGTGAAATTCAAATGATCGTCGGAAAGCACAACACCTACATCGCTCTGTTTTAATGCTCCTGAGTCATTCAAGCCATCTCCTATCATCATCACCTTATTTCCTTTTTGTTGGAGGTTTTTAATGAAAGTTAGTTTTTCGGACGGTGATTGATTAAATATAATGTGCTCTTCTTTTTCCATCATTTCCTCCATCCTTATCTTATCTCTGTTATTATCACCCGAAAGGATATAGATTTTAAATGACTTTTGGAGTTCATTAATGACTGCAGGAATTCCTGATCGGATGGAATGATGAAAGGTAAATTCACCACTATACACTCCGTTGATTTCTATAAATACAGAACCGTTTTCTAAATGATCAGACCCAAAAATATACCGAGCAGATCCTATTCGGACCTGATCTTCTCCTATAATCGAAGCATGACCTTGCCCTACGAAATCTTTGTATGAATCAACGGACAATAACGGAGCTTGATCATAAAACCGAAAAATAGCTTGACTTAACGGGTGATCTGAATGTCGACAAGCCGATTTTATCAAACTCCTTTCTTTCTCACGAAGTTCCTTTCCAGAAAATTGAGGGAGTATCGAGGTAGAATCCGTAATTGTTCCAGTTTTGTCGAATACGATGGTATCAATTTCTTGGATGGATTCAATAACGTGCGTGTTCTGAAGATAAAGGCCATACTTGGAAAGCAGACGGATAATGTTTCCATAAGTAAATGGAATAGATAAAGCTAAGACACAAGGACATGCAATAATCAAAACTGCGGTAAACGCGTTCAAGGCAATAGACGGATCCACTGTAAGCCAATAAACAAGCGTTAACAAAGCGATGCCTAAAATTGTGTAAATAAAATAGCCACTTATGGACTGTAAAAAAGAAGAATAGCTAGAACATTGTTGTTTTTGAAAGATATCATCGTTCCATAATTGTGTAAGATAAGAATTATCAATTTTCTTCTTGACTTTTAATTCTATGGCTGAACCTAGCTGCTTTCCACCAGCATAAATCTCATCTCCCTTCTCCTTATAAACGACATCTGCCTCACCGGTTACAAAACTGTAATCAATTTTTGCTTTTCCTTTTACAAGTGTACTATCCGCTGGAATGATTTGTTCGTTTTTCACCGTAATAACATCACCTACCTCCAGTTTATTCAGCGGGATAGATACTCGGTCGTCACCTACGTTTTTCCATACAGAGATGGGAAAAAAAGAAGAATAGTCTCGTTCATAATCCAATGACCTGTACGTAAAAGACTGAAACCATTTTCCTATCAAAAGGAAAAATACAAAGCCCGTAAAACTATCTAAAAATCCAGTTCCTGTTCCCGAAACAATGTCAAATATGCTTCTCCCAAATAACGCAAGCATACCTATGACAATAGGAACATCAATATTTATCGTCCTTGTTTTAAGTGCATTATAGGCAGCTATCAAATAATCTTGTCCACTGTAAAGTAAGACTGGAATAGATAGCACTACATTTAAGTAATTAATAAAAATGAACGTACTATCTCTGTTTAATCCTAGATATTCGGGAAAGCTCAACAACATGATGTTCCCAAAACAAAAACCTGCAATACCTAATTGGAACAAAAGTCTTTTATCTGTTTTCTTTTCTGTTTTTTGAGAAAGTGAATGAAGTTTTAAAGTAGGTTTGTATCCTATAGAAACGAGTAATTCGACAAGTTCTTTCAAGGAAATGGAATCTTCCTTAAAAACAATATGTGCTTCTTTCAAAGAGAAATTTACTTTGGAAGAGGATATACCTTCATTTAAAAGCGGTAAATTTTCAAGTAACCACAGACAAGAACTACAATGAATTTGTGGTAAATGTAGAGTGATTCGAGCAACACCTCCTTCTCTAAAATGCAATAGTTGCTCTGCTACTGATGCATCATCTAAATAAGCATAATATTCCGTTGATCGCTTTTTCTGGGAAATACCTGGTGTAGGATTCAAGGAATAATAAGACGTCATTCCATGAGACTGCAACACTTGGTATACAACCTTGCATCCATTGCAACAAAAGGTCTTTGTTTCAAAGGTAAATACAGCTGAATCATTACAGATTTCTCCGCAATGAGCGCAAGTAGTTTGGACTTCTTGCCTTGTATTAAACATTTCCTAATTTCAATAAAAATATAAGTACTAGAATCCCAAAAAGCGCCAGTCCTATTGGTATCAAAATCATAGTAAGTTTGAATAATCTCGCTTGCTTTTGTTGACTTGTCATATTAATAGATTTAATTCTCAATGTAAATTCAGTATTCCGTTTATTAAACACGAACACTTCTCGACTCAAATTTCATTCAAGTTTTGAATCGTTTCAATGACTTTTATCAAGACTGATAATGATATATATCACTTTTTGATAGCTAGCAATTTTTATTTGAACGAACGACTTTGGTGGGAAAGCAAATTATATATAACGAATAATCAACTGATCTTGCCTTTGCAAGAATTTCGACGTAGAAGTCGAAGTACTTGTGCTGAGCTTTTTGTCGAATCAAGTTGTGAAATGAAACTTGTTGTTTCCAGTGGGCTACAC
>CAZMKA010000320.1:0-2610 GCA_964566605.1 uncultured Saprospiraceae bacterium
AGTACAACTGTACTTCAAGTGAGGGAACGGCGAAAGCCGATGGGCTGGCAGCCTTCGCCCTATTGAGCATTTTCGTCGATGAGTATCGAAGGATAAAACTTAATTTCCCCGCTATTATAGGGTTCAATCTGTATAAAACCCATATGCTAATTCAACTACCTTTTCTCTACTTGAATCTACAACTAAGATTAAATTACCTATTAATTTTAAACGTTCAAGTAGATAGATTAAAAGAAGATGTAGCATATTTAAAAGATAATGCAGAAGTATTAAAAATATTTCAAGAGTTACTACATACTTTTGAATTTCAAGACGCTGAAATTGATGTATTTGTAGATGAAACTTCTGAATATCATATCGTAGTAATTATTGATATTCCAAAGATTGAAATCAATAAGTTAACAGGTGGTATTTTAAAAAAACAAATAAATGACAATTTCAGAAACTTAGAAGCAAATAACCCTGATTTTACTTTTGTAGAAAGAGAATCTAATATAAGCAAAAACAATAACGGTGCATTAATGAAATTCAAGCACAATGTAAAAAATTGGAAGTATGATAACTTTGGAGTTTTTCATACTAATTATATCTATACGAATTCTACAAAAAGCTACAACATTATTGAAATAAATACATCTACCAAAGATATATCTGACTATATATGGTCTTTAAAATAATAAGATGTAATATTTTACTATTCAAAAAATACTAAAGGAAAATTCGATTCATCCATAACACTTTTATAGTGTGCCTCAATATCTAATCGGAAAGTTTTTAAATTAATTTCGACCATAAAATTACTTTGATCAGGGAATTTTCCATCTATTTTAATAATCTCTGAATTGACATTTGTTAATTTGATTTTATTAAACATAAAAGCTATTCCTTTATGTTTAACCGTGTAGTTAATATCAAATTGATTTTTCAAGAATTTAAGCGTATCTAGTGTGTCATTTGAAGTGTAAATGAAGCCAATTTGGTTTTCAGCTTCTAAAATTTCCTTATTGTTATCAAGATTAAAAACAGATGGAAGTAATACACCTTTTAATTCAGCATTAATAGTTAGATCATCCATCTCTGAAGAAATCTTTGCTCTAAAAGCTCCATTCTCTTTTAATTCATATATCTTAATATCTGTTGAGATTATTAAATAGTTATCAACAATGTCAATTGTTGTTCCTTGCTTATCATTTTTATTGAATTTACTTAATATTATAGAAGGCTCAGCATCAATTGAATCAAGTGTGTCATTTAATTTTTTACCCAACCCTGTTTTAATAAAAAGTTTATATGTAATACCAATTATTGTATATGCTAATCCAATTATGATTAATATAAAAATATAGCCAAGCATAGAAGATGAAATTTATCGATTGAATTGGTTTAATAGAAATTGGTAATACTTTAACAATACTAATTATCATGTTCCATTCATTTTAAAGCTGAACATATTCATTAGTATGCAGAAGCAACTGATTCTTTGGGTTGGAACTATAAATCAGTGATGTAGTCAGTTAGATATTTCTCATAATTAGAATTATTTCTTAAGCTATTATGATTAGCATTTATTTTAATGCGTTTCTTATCATAATCGATAAGTAAGTCCCATTTGCCATCATCTTTAAATACACCATTTAATTCAACAGTTTTTCTTCCTAAGTTAACATAAGCTTTGCTGTATTTCACGGCAATACATGGATCATATCTCACTATACCATATTGCAAATCATATTGCTCTACTAAGTATTTAATGAAATCTATTTGATTATCGCTTTTTAATGGAAATGCAACCATTTGATCTAAATTAGAATATGGTTTAAATTCTGGTTTTATTATTGAAGCATCCAATACAGTAAGAAATTCAAACGCCACTTCAGTTTCATCAATTTTAGAAGAAACTCTAACTTTCATTTTGCCATTTGAAGCTATTTGGAATAGTTGTAAATCAGAGTTAAGTGTCAGAATACCTTGTTCAACATCAATAGTAGTAAGCCTGGAATCACTATTATAAATGTATTAACTATGTATTCATCTTTATTAGCCATATTATCTAGGGCTTGTATAAGTCCTCTATTACGAGCTCTATTACTTAAACCTAAAATAACTGCAATTATTATTAATCCTATAATTCCAACTGGTATGTAAATTGTCATAAATTTTAAAATTTTAATATAAATTTACAAAAATCAGACTACATTTGGAAGCAAGATTATAATATTTGAAAAAGGTTCTAGAATTATATATTTACAGCTCTTTGCATATTGCCATTTGCGCTACTTGTTTAACAATGTCTTCTTACCTTGTTATCAATGAGCCTTTCAGTTTAGTATTTTCTGGATTCATATTTTTTAGCACTTGGTTACTTTATTCAATGCACAGAATTATAGGAATAAATAAAGTAAGCGAAGAAGTTCAAGACAATCGGTTTTTACTTGTAAGAAAATACGGTCAACACTTGAAAGTTTATGCATCAATTGCAGTCATTGGTTCAATAATTACATTTATTATACTGCCCATTTCTACAAAAATACATTTAATAGCTCCATCTGTTATTTCAGGTTTATACATACTTCCTATATTTTTTAAAGGAAAAAGATTAAGAGATTTTAA
>CAZMKA010000321.1:0-1177 GCA_964566605.1 uncultured Saprospiraceae bacterium
TGGGGAACCCTTTTGGCGGAAGCCAAAAGAAATACATCGGCATGGTGGTTAGTTATATTCCCTGGTGCATGCTTATTTCTACTGTTCTACTTACTGGATAGATGGCTAGGGGAGGAAAATAAAGAGATGATATAATTGCTAAAATTCGAACTAAAATCATGTGAAATTTAATGCAGAAATGCGATAATTTCCACCTGTGAATTTTCATAAATTAAATTACAAGATTTTATTTACTCCAAAATTAATGAGGCTTGATGACCAATAGATTACAGATTGATAAAATCTAAATTCGTAGCTTTTGAATATAAGTGACTTTTGTCTTAGGGAAAAAAGACTACATTTGTATTCCGTGAATGTTATGATGATCTTGTAAAAAAACCTAAAATTATACATCATTATGATTTTTTTAGAATTTGAAAAACCAATTGAGAGCTTACACGAACAATTGCAGAAAATCAAGCAGATAGAGGCTGAGGGAGATATAGATGTGAGTGATAAAGTGGCTGAAATAGAGAAGAAGATTGATGCAAAGCGTAAGGAAATTTTCAATGGATTAAATAGATGGCAAAGAGTTCAGCTTAGTCGCCATCCTGAACGACCATATACTCTGCATTACATAGATATTATATGTAAAAATTTCACTGAATTGCATGGTGACCGGAACTTTAAGGATGACAAAGCGATTGTAGGTGGAATCGGTAAAATAAATGACCAATCTTGCGTGATTATCGGTCATCAGAAAGGTGTAAATACTAAGCTAAGACAGTATAGAAATTTTGGGATGGCAAATCCTGAAGGCTATAGAAAAGCGCTTCGACTAATGAAGTTAGCTGAACGATTCAACATGCCTGTTGTATGTTTAATTGATACGCCAGGTGCATTTCCAGGTTTGGAAGCAGAAGAAAGAGGTCAAGCTGAAGCGATAGCAAGGAATTTGTTTGAAATGGCTCAGTTAAGAACGCCGATTTTGTGCTATGTGATAGGAGAGGGAGCAAGTGGAGGAGCCTTAGGGATAGGATTAGGAGATAAAGTATTCATGTTGGAAAATACATGGTATTCCGTAATTTCTCCCCAATCCTGTTCTTCTATTTTATGGAGAAGTTGGGAATATAAAGAACAAGCCGCTGAAGCTTTGAAGTTGACCGCAACTGATATGAAAAAACTGAAATTGATCGAT
>CAZMKA010000321.1:1187-2595 GCA_964566605.1 uncultured Saprospiraceae bacterium
TCTGTAATATCGCCTGAGTCATGTTCGTCCATTTTATGGAAAAACTGGGATCACAAGCAAGAAGCTGCTGAAGCATTAAAGTTGACAGCTGAAGATATGTTATCACTAGGATTAGTTGATGAGATTATAAAAGAACCACTTGGTGGTGCTCATACTGATGTGGAGAAAATGGCTAAGACATTAAGACTTCACATCAAAAAAGAATTAACTCAACTACTTGCAGTCGATAAAGATGAGCTTATTCAAAGTAGGATAGATAAGTATTGTAAGATGGGAGAGTTCCATGAATTAGCTGAAAATAAGTCACTTGATGATTATTTAGCTGCTGAGCAAACTGCAAAAGAAACTAAGTCTAAGTCTGAAAAGAAAAAGAGTTCTAAAAAGAAAAAGAAGCAAGCAGCCGAAGTAGAAAATTAAGCTAAGGATGAAGTGGTTAAAGGATATCGTCTTTTCGAGTAATCTTAAAAAGAGATTACAAAAGATTAAAAATGTTAAGAAGGAAAATAGAAATCTATCAAAATTCATAGGAATTTTAGTGGATGAAAATTCTATTGATAGCATGAGTAATCTTGAAAAGATTATTGAAGAGTGGAGGAAAAAAGGTAAGACAGTAAATGCTTTCAGTTATGTTGATGAAAAGGAATTACCTGAGGAAAAGACCGATTCATTTTGTAAAAAAGAAATTAATTGGGCTGGCATTCCTAGCGGAGAGAAAGTTGAGAAATTCATAGATACACCATTCGATATTCTAATCACTATTAATCCTGAACAGAAAAAGTTTTTGCAATACATCAATGCGTCATCCATTGCTAAATTTAAGATTGGATTGGATGCAGAAGATTTACAGTATAACAATCTTATAATAGATTGTAAACAGTCCAGCAAAGTTCAGACTGCTTTTAAAGAAATTCAAATAACCCTTGACAAGTTAGCTATTTAATGAGATCACAAGAAACCTATAAAAAATATACAGGAATGGGAGTTGCTATTACGACTCCTTTTACGAATGGGGAAATTGATTTTGATACATTGGAGAAGTTAATTGATCATAAGATTGATAACGGAACAGACTATTTAGTCGCTCTGGGTTCGACAGGAGAATGTAATCTATTGAATGAGAAGGAGCAAAAAGAGGTTTTGAAGTTTATAGTAGATAAAACTGCAAAACGTGTTCCTATTGTAGCTGGTAATTTCAGTGAGATTTATACCGGTGATGTAATTGATAAATTTGAACGTTTCGACCTTACAGGAGTGGATTGTGTCATGATCAGTGCGCCAGCATATGTAAAGCCACCACAACAAGGAATGTACGAACACTACATGAAAATTGCTGAAAAGGCACCACGACCAATCATGATCTATAACGTGCCAGGACGAACGAAATCAAATCTTGAATGGCAAACAACCA
>CAZMKA010000322.1:0-2593 GCA_964566605.1 uncultured Saprospiraceae bacterium
CCTTTACCTTTTGATACACAAACTGCACTTACTTTATCTCCAATTTCAAAAACATCTTCGATTTTAATTTCGCCCCCAAGTTCTGCTTCTAAAGAAGAATCTCTTAGCTCAACTATCTTAGATTTTGGTGATGTACTTGCTTTTGCAAAATGACCAAGCATCGCATTCGATGTGTTCTTTTCTTTTGCTTCGCCGTAAGAAATTTGTACAGCATCGTATCCATCAGGGCCATCAGTTGATTTAACCTGAGTTACGATATTGGGTTGTGCCTCAATTATTGTACAAGCCACGTTGATTCCAGCCTCATTAAAGACGCTCGTCATCCCAACTTTTTTACCTATAATACCGTTCACTACCTGTTTGATTTAAAGATTTACAAATCAATTTACTGTTTCTTAAAAAAAGAAACAGCCAAAAAAATAAATTAAGAGAAATATGAGAGTGTACTAGCTATTAGGTTAATTTAACCTGAATATCTACACCACTTGGTAGTTCTAGCTTCGATAAAGCATCTACTGTCTTCTGTGTAGGAGTATATATCTCGATAAGTCTCTTGTGGGTTCTTAACTGAAACTGCTCTCGAGATTTTTTATTGACATGCGGAGAACGCAAGACAGTATAAATTTCTTTCTCGGTTGGCAGCGGAATCGGACCCGAAACAACTGCTCCACTGTTCTTAACAGTCTTTACGATTTTTTCAGTAGACTTGTCTACTAAGTTATGATCGTAAGAGAGCAATTTAATTCTTATTTTTTGATTCATTACCTTGTTTTAAAAATGACCTTGTTAAAAAGTCCCGCAAAGATACGAAACTTTTTAACATAGGCAATTATATTATTAAACTTTTACTTCACCTTTTGCCTTAGCAATAACTTCCTCCGAAACTCCTTTTGGTGCAGGAGCATAATGAGAAAATTCCATTGTACTATTGGCTCTACCTGAAGTAATTGTTCTTAAATCTGTTACATATCCAAACATTTCAGAAAGAGGCACTTCTGCAGAAATATTAACTGCTCCACCTGCTCTTGGCTCTTGACCTTTCGGCAAACCTCTTCTTCTGTTCAAATCACCAATTACTGATCCTGTATATTCTTCTGGACTAATTATCTCCAACTTCATAATAGGTTCAAGTAATACTGGCTTTGCTTTACCCGCTGCAGCTCTAAAACCCTCCTTTGCACATAATTCAAAGGCAATTGGCTTACTATCTACTGCGTGAGTTGATCCATCATAAAGCTTTACTTTCATACTATCGATTCCATAACCGGCTAATACCCCGTTATCCATCATAGCATTGAAACCTTTTACAATAGAAGGGAAAAATTCTTTAGGAATTGATCCACCAACAATTTTATTTTCAAACTGTAATCTTACTTTACCATTTTTGAAATCTTCAGACTCTAAGAACTCTTCATCTGCAGGTCCTAATTCAAATTGCATATCTGCAAATAAACCAGATCCACCAGACTGCTTCTTAAGTTTTTCTCTATGATCTACTGTATTAGTTAAAGCTTCTTTATAGTTTACTTGTGGAGCACCTTGATCGCACTCTACTTTAAATTCTCTTTTCAAACGATCCACAATAATCTCAAGGTGAAGCTCACCCATTCCACTGATTATTGTTTGATTCGTATCTTCATCATATCTCACTTTGAATGTAGGATCTTCTTCAGCAAGTTTTGCTAGAGCCATACCTAATTTATCTAAATCTTTTTGCGATCTAGGTTCTACAGCAACTCCGATAACTGGATCAGGGAATACCATAGATTCAAGAACTATTGGAGATTTTTCATCACAAAGTGTATCTCCTGTTCTGATATCTTTGAAACCTACACCTGCAGCAATATCTCCAGCTTCAACCCTATCGATTGGCTTTTGATCTTTTGCGTGCATTTGGTAAAGTCTAGAAATTCTTTCTTTGTTATCAGATCTTGTGTTATGAACGTACGAACCAGCATCAAGAACTCCAGAATAAACTCTGAAGAATGCTAATCTACCTACATATGGATCTGTAGCAATTTTAAATGCAAGTGCACAGAATGGTTCATCATTCGATGGCTTTCTAGTCACTTCCTCATCAGTATCAGGATTTGTTCCTTTTACAGCGTCTATGTCAAGAGGTGAAGGCAAGAATGCACAACATGCATCTAGTACCGCTTGGACACCTTTGTTTTTGAATGCTGAACCACACATCATAGGAACGAACTTGTTATCAAGTACTGCGCCTCTTACTGCGTTTATCATTTCATCTTCAGTGATAGAGTCTTCATCTTCGAAGAACTTCTCCATTAAAGTTTCATCATATTCAGCTATTGCTTCCAATAACTTTCCTCTCCATTCGCTAGCCACATCAACTAAATCATCTGGCATAGGGATTTCTTCATAAGTCATACCCATGTCATCTTCATTCCAAACAATAGCTTTGTTTGTAATCAAGTCAATCACACCTTTGAATCTTTCTTCAGCACCAATTGGCACTTGAAGAGGAATAGCTACAGAACCTAATTTTTCTTCAACATCTTTTACAACATTGAAAAAATCAGCACCTGATCTATCCATTTTGTTAACGAAACCAATTCTTGGTACTTTATAG
>CAZMKA010000323.1:0-2526 GCA_964566605.1 uncultured Saprospiraceae bacterium
CTTGTACACGAACTGAGAGGTTTAGCGCTTGATGTAAAATTTGTCTAAGCTTAGCTTAATAGACAAATCTAAATTTTAAAATCAGGGTAAGCTTTTGAGCTTGACTCACATACATAATAATTATGTCATTAAAAAAGAATTTAAACAAGGTAAACAATCGATTCGACTCTATTACGATCAGTTTGTGTTCTCCGGATGATATTTTGGAAAGATCACATGGTGAAGTTTTAAAGCCAGAAACGATTAACTACCGATCTTATAAGCCAGAACGTGATGGTCTATTTTGTGAGAGAATTTTTGGTCCTGTAAAGGATTATGAATGTTATTGTGGTAAGTATAAGAGAATAAGATATAAAGGAATTGTTTGTGATCGTTGTGGTGTAGAGGTAACTGAGAAGAAAGTGAGAAGAGAGCGAATGGGGCACATCAAGTTAGTTGTACCTGTTGTTCACATATGGTTCTTCAAGTCTTTACCTAATAAAATTGGTTATCTTCTTGGATTTTCATCCAAAAATCTTGAATCAATTATTTACTATGAAAGGTATGTAATCGTTCAACCTGGTATTACTGAAGAAGATGGAAAAGTTGCTAAAACTCTTTTGACCGAAGAAGAATATTTCGAAATTCTTGATAGTCTTCCAGCAGAAAACCAAATGCTTGATGACAGCGATCCAAATAAATTTATCGCTAAAATGGGTGCTGAAGCAGTAGGAATGTTGCTTGAGAGAACTCAACTAGATGATTTAGCAGCAGCTCTTAGATATCAAGCAGCTAATGAAACTTCACAACAAAGAAAATCTGAGGCACTTAAAAGACTTAGAGTTGTTGAAGCTTTCAGAGATGGACAAACAAGAATGGAAAATAGACCAGAATGGACTATTATTCAATATCTTCCAGTAATTCCACCTGAACTAAGACCATTAGTTCCATTGGATGGAGGCCGATTTGCAAGTTCTGATTTAAATGATTTGTATAGAAGAGTAATAATAAGAAATAACCGTTTGAAAAGGTTATTGGAAATAAAAGCTCCAGAGGTAATCTTGAGAAATGAGAAGAGAATGCTTCAAGAAGCAGTTGATTCTTTATTTGATAACTCAAGAAAGTCGAATGCTGTTAAGGCAGAAGGAGGACGTGCACTTAAATCTTTAAGTGATGTATTGAAAGGAAAGCAAGGTCGTTTCCGTCAAAACTTATTAGGAAAAAGGGTTGATTATTCAGGTCGTTCTGTAATTGTTGTAGGACCTACGCTTAAGTTACACGAGTGTGGTTTACCTAAAGGAATGGCAGCAGAGTTATTCAAACCTTTCGTTATCCGTAAGTTGATAGAAAGAGGTATTGTAAAGACTGTAAAGTCAGCTAAAAAATTAGTAGATAGAAAAGAACCTGTAATTTGGGAAATTCTTGAAAATATATTGAAGGGACACCCTATCATGTTAAACAGGGCCCCTACACTTCACCGTCTTTCAATACAGGCTTTCCAACCTGTTCTTATTGAAGGTAAGGCGATACAATTACACCCGCTTGTTTGTGGTGCATTCAACGCCGATTTTGATGGTGACCAGATGGCTGTTCACGTGCCTTTGTCACAAGCTGCGATATTGGAAGCACAAGTATTAATGCTTTCTGCACACAATATGTTGAATCCACAAGATGGTTCACCTATTACACTTCCTTCGCAGGATATGGTACTTGGTCTTTACTATTTAACAAAAGAAAGAACAAATTCTAAAGAAAGTCCAGTACTAGGACATGGAATGACTTTTTATTCTCCTGAAGAAGTCCAAATTGCTTTTGCAGAAGAAAAAGTTGAATTACATGCTTCAATCAAAGTGAAAATTGATCACGTTGATGAAGAAGGTAATCCATTGTCTGAAATGTTAGATACAACAGTAGGTCGTGTAATCTTTAACGAAGCAAGACCAACAACGGTACCTTACGTAAATGATTTATTGACTAAGAAAAACCTTAAGAAAGCAATCAACAAAATTCTAAATAAAACTAGTTTTTCTGTTGTAGCTGAATTCCTTGATAAAATCAAAGAATTAGGATTCTTCTGGTCATTCAGAGGAGGTTTATCTTTTAACTTAGGAGATTTGATTAATCCTTCAGTTAAAGAAAAGACTTTAATAAACGCTCAACAAGAAGTTGATGAAGTATGGTCTAATTATAACATGGGACTTATTACAAACAGCGAGCGTTACAATCAAATTATCGATAAGTGGACACTTGCCGATAATGCGATTACACAAAACTTAATGAAAGAGCTTGCAGAACATAAAGATGGATTTAATTCAGTTTATATGATGCTTCACTCTGGTGCAAGGGGATCTCAACAGCAAATTAAGCAGTTGTGTGGATTAAGAGGACTTATGGCTAAGCCGAGAAAATCAGGTGATACTGGTGGGGCGATTATTGAAAACCCTATTCTTGCCAACTTCCTTGAAGGTCTTTCGGTACTAGAATACTTTATCTCTACACACGGTGCGAGAAAAGGTCTTGCCGATACAGCCTTGAAAACAGCCGATG
>CAZMKA010000324.1:0-2521 GCA_964566605.1 uncultured Saprospiraceae bacterium
ATCTTCATTAACTAAAGTGAACTGCAGACCTGTTGAACGATAATTAGGTCCTATCACTCTTCCAAAAACTGTACATTTTATTCCCAATGAATCTGCAACACCTTCTGCATTACTAGACTTAAGTTCCGTTATATTTCTTACTGGATATGGTTCTATAAATGGATTGAAAGGATCAATATCAGAAAGATATCTAGGCAAAATCTGATATCCGTCAAAATAAGGACTAGTTTCGTCATATTGACCACCTATTCCAGTTACAGAAAATGATCCCGTAGGATAATTTGTTCCTACTATTCCTTGAACATCATTGTCAATTCTCACATCATAAACATTTGTCCCATCTGTTACATCTATATTAAAACTACTACCATTTGCTAACCATTGTGCTGGATTTACCATTGAAACATTTTCTAATCGTACGAATTGACTTTCTGTCTCTTCTGAAAGCACCGTGACAACTTCAGGCGACATCAAACTTCCTTCTTCTTGATAAACTACATCTTCTAAATAAATTTGTGACAATCCATTGAATTGACCAATTACACCTGCTAAAACTACTTGGTCTGACTCGTTGTACTCATACCCAAAATCAGTATCTGCACTGAAAACACTGATACCGTCTCCTTGATCGTCTATTAATGTGAATTGTAACCCACCTGGACGAATATTGATTCCATAGACAGTTCCAAATAAAGCTACATCTAAACCACTATTCGCATTTTCACCAAAAGCATCAAGTGTAGTTACTTCAGCAACCTCATATGTGCAATAGTTCTTGCTTCCTGGTGAAGCGAAAAATGCATTATCTTCAAATGAAACTTCGGGATATTGACTCGCTGAAACATTATCCAGCGTAAAGCCTCCAGTAGGATCACAAGTTATCAATGTAGAACCAAATCCATCAGCCATTGTAGGCCATCCATCTCCATCATCGTAAGTAATGTTTAAAAGCTCAGCTCCATTATCGTCAGTTAATATGATTTGATCTCCACTATTACTTAAAGTCCCCGTCCCCCATTCTGCTAGAATATTTACTCCAGGAAAAGCAGTTGAAAAAGCTGATGTTTCTTTCACAATTACTCCATATTCACCTGGTTCTAAAACACCACTTGATAAAACAGTAGAGATCGCAATTGAACTTAAAGTATAACCATTAAAATCTACTGAAGTGTTTCCTGCGTTGTAAACTTCTATAAATTCTAAACTATCAGGTGTAATTGAAGAATTATAAAATATTTCAGTTACGTGTAATTCAATATCTTCAGGAGGAATTGCTAAAACAGTAACGGTTCCTACCATTCCAGCTCCTAAATGTAAATCACAATGATAATCATATAAACCAACGGTATTGAAAGTATACTCATACTGCCAAGCATCTGCCGAAGGCGCTCCACTGAAGAATGATTCGGGATTACCAGGATAAACATCCTGACCACCATTCACATTATGTGTCCCGCCTGAATTAGTAAAAGTTATGGTTTCTCCTTCGTTTATTGTAATATCTTGAGGGACAAAAGAAAGTCCATTTGTTGTAACTATTATTCCTGAAGGCTCACTACATGCTGGATCATCAATTGTATTTATACTAGCAAGAATTTCTATTCCATTAAAGAAAATACCTGTTGAGTTATTTGATGCTTTCCAAGATGCACCATCATTTGGATTATCAATATCACAAAGTACAATTGTAGCTCCTAGCCCATCTGTACCATCATCTTCAGACGGCCATGGATCACCATCATCAAAATCAACGAAGAAAACTTCATTCCCATCAGCATCTAAAATCGATAAATCTTCACCTCCATTACTTAATGCTCCTCCGAATTCTTCCGATAATATCCCAAATGTATTAAAAAACACTTCTGGATCTATTGCTGCATAAAGAAAATCATCAGTACCAATAATTAGGTTTGGAAAATCAAAATCAACTCCTATCATAGAATATCCTGTTACATCAACTGGAGCACCAGCATTATAGAATTCTATAAATTCTAGAGAGTCTTGTCCTGGATCAGGAGAATTATACATAATTTCAGTTATCATTAACTGAGAGAATGCAAAAGTTGAACAAAAAGAAAGGCAAAGTATGTGAAATATCTTCATCATAATGAATCGAAATATAATTATAAAATTGTTTTTATTATATGTATAAATTTATACAATAATAGGAAATCAAATGCTTAAAACTGTTAATTAAAAAAACAAAGTATACAGATTACACTTTATAATTGCAGTTAAAATTCAGTAATTATCCAAAGATAATCGAGGAGAAAAGCATGACCAATCGATTCAGCCTTAAAGGCTGCTGAAGTACAACCGTACTTCAAGTGAGGGAACGGCGAAAGCCGATGGGCTGACAGCCTTAGCTTTGTTAAGCATTTTCTACGAAGAGTATTAAATACCATGTCTACTCTAATTTGTCGGATATATTCCAGTATATCATCTCATTTTCTTCGTTAGAAATACTCGTCATATCTAATGATATGTCTGCGTTTTCTGCCTCAAAATCGAAATGATATCC
>CAZMKA010000325.1:0-2489 GCA_964566605.1 uncultured Saprospiraceae bacterium
GCTAGGGGTAAGGGAGAATCTACAATGTTATGAAAATTATTTAGTGCATCAGCAATTGCCGTTTCGATATCTGCTAAGTGACGGAAGCCTAGCGCACTAATTGCTTCATCAATCCTTTGACGAGTCACCCCATTTGCACCTGCTAGATCATCTGCATTGTCAGAAAGCGTCTTAGCCATAAGTGCTTTCACCCGATTAAACTCATCTGTGGAATGGATAGCATCTGTCCAATTAATATTGCCGTCTAGAACATGGGCAATCAGATCTTTATACCTACCTGCTGCTATTGCGGGATTGTCAAGTGCCGCCGTATATGCTTTGTCAAGATTCTTTGCAAGGTTCTTAACCTGTGCCTGCTTCCCTCCACTCCCCATACTGGAAAAGGCAGCATCAGACATGGACACTAACCCAAGGAAAGCCGAGGTAATGTTTAGTGCTGTCTTCACGTCGGGGTCAATATTGGGATCTCCTTGAGCATAAGTAGCTGCAATTCCTAACACAGAAGATGCCTTGTCAGCATAAGCCAACACCCTGGCGAGGGTCCCCACTTTAGTAATGGGAAAGGCAATTGTCGCGACATCAATTGCCGTAAAGACTGCATCTTCCACAGTCTTGTTTGTAGCGTTCTCTTCAAGGTATTTCATAACAAAGCCGGGCATCACCGTATACTCCTCGACTGTTCCATTCAGTAGTTGCTTAGCATCTGCAAAAGTTGATTTTTTATCAAGAATAAACGGCTCAAAAGGCCTTAGTTCATCTTTCATGTCATCTGCATCAGTGGAGTACAGTAAGACGTATTTATTTCGTTGATAAATTTCCATATTACCTTCTGAATTCGTACTTACAGAGGTAATTTGAGTAGGGGGAAATATGTCTTTATCCCAGTCACACCAATAATGTAAAGAAATCGATGATTTACAAAGAAGGTTACCCCAGTTAACCCTATTTAATAGACCAGTATAGTTATAAGGTATTATCTTAAGATCGTCAATAGAATACTCTGTAAGAGTTAAACACCCAAACTGATTTTCTAATTCTACAGCATTTACCTTTGCCACAAAAGCATCATACTCGACACGAAATTTATTTCCATCACTTAGCGTCAAAGCATGTTCATATGCATCTAAAAGAAAAGTAATAAGCTGTGTTCCATTAGTCGAAAGTAAATCATTCTCTACCGCTTCAAGCATTTCCTCATAGTAGAATTTATCCCCTACTGCTCCAGGGATTTCTCCTTCTAAAAATGTCAGAAGCTCCACGTAATTTTCAGGGGAAGTCTTCCTGAGTATTTTATTAAAAAACCATTCTGTATCATTACTAAAACCGATATTTTCAAAGTACCACCCAAATACATTCGTGAAATTCCCGTAGCGAAATAATCGATCAAGGAAAAACTCTATCCCATCATAGTCAGGAAACACAATACCGTCCACTTCACAGGGCAAAAGGAATTTTTCATCGGAGAACATATCTTCTATGATCTGATCTGCCACAGAAGCATCATCGTTTATAGCTGCAATTCTTGTATTGTATTCGGTTACCAAATCCGAACGCCAAGCCGATTTTATAATTGATTCTGCCAGATCGTGCTTTGAGGTAACAGAACTATCGTAAAATCCAGATTCAAAAATAAACCCGATTAGTTGTTCTGTTTCGGATACCAAAGCAGTTCCAATCCCATCTGGCAAGTCAACGTTCGGGTTGATAGCATCATAAGTAGAAGAGGTAATGCGCGCCATCATTCTACTAAGGAAAAATTTTCGCGTTGTACTTGCTACTTCATTACATACATTAGCTTCCTGCTCAATTTTATGGACCAAGTAGGCTAATCCACTTCCGTAATAACTTTGGAAGTTATCGTAATCAAAGAATTCAGCAAGTTCAGGATCTGCTTTAAGGTCCTCATATAAAGTATTGCTAAACTCACCGGAAAGGGACAGATCAGAGGTAGCTATTTCTTTTAAATTTTCCGGAGAATTCAGACTCGAACTACCGTCTGAATTTACCGTGTAAAATCCATTTAGGTGAACGTCGTAATCAGGAAATGGCTCGGTATTATTTGGTGTATGAAACCCATTCGGGCCTAACACTACGTAGTGTCCATAATCTACACCGCCTTTCGTCGCGTGCCTAGCAACGATAGGTTTGACAGGGTCTGTAAGTGTTGGATTAGTATATGGAGTATATACATTACAAGTACCTGTACCGTAATCTCTGTTATAATAGTTACCTCCAGAGCAATTTGAGTATACTGTTCCGTTTAATTTGAATTGACTCAAGCTTCCAATGGCAATATATCTATTGCCATCCGTTGAATTAAAGTGTTCTCCCCCCGTTACGAATTTTAGTTCTGTGATATCATCATAAGGTAGATGTACCCTCATTCCGTGATTGGCGACAAATGTCAAATATGGCTTACCATTATGACTGGTTGTATCATCGACGAAACACTCTTTCGAAGATACGGTTAATTTCTCCCCCTCTTCCTC
>CAZMKA010000326.1:0-2470 GCA_964566605.1 uncultured Saprospiraceae bacterium
GGCGAGATATGCGAGTAAGTTCAATGAATGATCTTATTCTTATGAAGCTAATGAGGATTAAACAGATAGAGGATAATGAAGGTAAAACAACGGTTTCAGAAGGCTTAGATAGTAATTATATGGACATTATAAATTATGCAATGTTCTGTTTGATAAAATTAAATAATTAAAAAAATAGATATGTCAATCACATTATCTGGTTTGCTAATTGGTGTAGGAATTGCAGCCATTCTTTTTACAGTAGCTTGCTTTTTTATTAAAAAGCCTAAGCATATTTGGATGGCTTTTATCCAGTCTTATGTAGGAATACTGTTTTTAGTATCAGGTGCTGTAAAAGCAGTTGATCCTTTGGGAACGGCATATAAAATGGAACAGTACTTTGCAGAGTTTGAATCTGCATTTTCAGCAAGTTGGATGTCTTTTCTAGCTCCTTTATTTCCTGTACTTCAAACATACAGCGTGAGTTTTTCTGTTGTAATGATAGTTTTTGAGATAGTGCTTGGCTTGATGATCCTGTTTGGTATATATAAGAAGTTTGCTACTTGGGCGTTTTTCTTGCTCATCGTGCTTTTTACATTTTTGACAGGATTTACTTACTTAACTGGTTACGTAGGAGCTGATGCGACGTTCTTTAATTTCGCAAGCTGGGGAGAATATAAAGCAAGCAACATGAAAGTAACTGATTGCGGCTGTTTTGGTGATTTCTTGAAGTTGAAACCTATGACTTCTTTCTTTAAAGATGTCTTTTTATTAATTCCTGGATTACTTTTCATATTCTTTAGAAAGAAAATGCATACGTTAGTTGATAGTAAACCTGCATTTTGGATGAGCTTGATTTCAACAATTTTAGTAACGGTTTATTGCTTTAGTAATTATATTTGGGATATTCCACATACTGATTTTAGACCTTTTAAAGAGACACAAGATTTAAAGGCTGAAAAGGAAAGACAGGAGGCAATCATGGCATCTGTCCAAGTTACTGGATTTCTTATGCGAAATAAAGCAGACAACAATAAAAAAATGGAAGTTGCTTTAGCGGACTATTCTAAATATTCAGACGAATGGGAAGTAGAAGAACAAATAAGAACTGAGCCTACAGAAGAACCTAATAAAATTAGTGAGTTTGAGCTAAACGATGTATATGGTAATGATGCTACTTATGAGGTACTTGAACACGAAGGTAAGAATATATGGATAGTAGCATATAAACTAAAAGGAAATACTGTGAGGAGTACAGAAACAGTAATTGATACGATCACTATAAAGGATGAAGAAAGTGGAGAGGAATTGAAAAAAGTAGTTTCCAAAGATGTTGAGATAGTAGATTTTCAAGCCGATAAAGACTATATGAATTTATATAGTGCGAAACTTGCTGATTTTGCTAAAGAGGCAGTTGCTTCAGGGCATAAGATATTTTTCATGACAGCTGGTGTTTCAGCTGAAGAAGCGGAAGATTTTATAGAAGATACTGGAATTGAAGCTACTGTTTTTACAAGTGATGACATACTTTTGAAAACTATAATTAGATCGAATCCAGGTGTACTTGTAATGGAAGATGCTACAATTAAAAGAAAGTTTCACATTCGTAAATTACCTGGTTTTCAAGAGATTTATAAATAAATTATAAATTTTTATAATATTATCATTTAGTTTCTTTTAATTTGCATTACAATGTTAAACAAAATCAATGCTTAGTAGAAGAGGAATTCGGATAAAGGTCATGAAAATCCTATATGCTATCTCAAGAGATGAGTCTCTAAAAATCCGAGATGCAAAATTTTCATATTCAAAATCAGTATCTGATACGTTTGATCTATTCATCCTTTGCTTGTATGCTTTTGTAAAAGTAGCACGCGTTTCTATGGACGATGCAGATAATAGAAAGACTAAGTATTTACCTACAGCATTAGACAAAATATTCTCTCCAACACTTTACGAAAATCCCATTATACAAGGATTGGAATCATCAAGTTTTTTCAATAAACAAATAGAAAAGAAGAACCTTTCTGCTAGTGTCTCTAAAGATTTTTGCAAGAATATCTATTATGAGTTCTTAAAAGAGGAAGCATATTTGACTTACCTAAAAGAAGAAAAAACTGACCAAGCTCATTTAGATATACTTTTGGAACTTTTCAGATTCTGTAGAAAAAGTGAATTCTTTAATGATGTAATGGAAGAGAATTTTATTAATTGGATTGACGATAAAAGTGTTGTTGTTGGTACGATGAAGAAAGTTTTAAAGTCTGACACAAGTTCACCTAATGTATTCGAAAAACATAATCCCGACGAACAAATCGTTGAAGATTTTGGGATGAATCTTTTGAAAAATACTTTCGAAGAAGAAGAGGAATTACTTGATCTTATCAAGCCTAAGCTTGAAAACTGGGATCACGAAAGACTTGCTATAATTGATATGATTCTAATTAAAATGGCAATTATCGAATTCTTGAATTTCGAAACTGTTCCCGTA
>CAZMKA010000327.1:0-2463 GCA_964566605.1 uncultured Saprospiraceae bacterium
GGTATATTTGACGCCGTCGCTATGATTATAATAAATCTGTATAGCATGTGACTTTATAGTGATACCTCTTTCTCTCTCAATGTCCATATCATCAAGCGCTTGATTTGTCATGTCTCTCTCTGATATTGTCTTTGTAAACTCCAACAATCTATCGGAAAGTGTTGATTTTCCATGATCAATATGCGCTATAACACAAAAATTCCTAATCTCCTTCATAGGGCGCAAATATACTGAGTACTTAGTTATCGAATACCATTTATACCCATAGATTAATAAGATTATTTATATTTATTGTCTGAACTTACATTCCTAGTGCAAACCCACTATAAGAAAAGAGAATTTACTTTAATTAACACTCTATATTTTTCACCACATAATCCATTGAAAGTGAGTCTAATAAAACATAATTCATAAGTTCGGAACTTACAAAAAGCTATTAAAATCTATGTTTGAATTCTCAGGAACATTCATCAACCCTCAATCAGCCATCTATTATAGTGGTATAGAAGTGCCTTCAGCTATTATTGAGGAAATCAAAAAACTAGAGAACAAGCGATTTATTGTACATATAAATGACCTTGTTGAATACCCTGGAACACCTGTTCCTATTGAAAAAGGTATTTATATAATATTAGTAAATAAAACAAGAGCTAAAAAACTCAAACTAGTTATTGGTCAAAAAGTACAAGTAAAACTTATCCAAGACAATAGCAAGTATGGTATGCCATTACCTGACGAATTTAAAGAAGTTTTAGATGAAGACCCAGAAGGCAAAGCTTTGTTAGAAGGTTTAACACCTGGAAAAATTAGAAACCTTATTTATTTAGTGACTAAAGTTAAAAATCCCGAAAAACGTATTGAAAAAGCTGTCATAATACTTGAACACTTACGCATAAACAATGGTAAACTTGACAATAAAATGCTAAATATGGCTTTTAAAGAATACAACCAACGCTAATTTCCAAAGCGTTTAAGAGGTTTGGGAATTTTTGGCAAAAGTGATATTTCTATTCCTTGATATATCGTTTCCCATATACATCGAAAATTCGAATGCTCAGCAGGATGACTTAATGAGACACTTGCAAGTTTTGGGCTCCGACCCTTAATATTATTTTGCCTCAAAACAAGACCATTAACTAATAACCTTAGAGGATCAGGAATTCCAGTTGTTCTCTCTTCAACATGTCGAATTTTTAGATTTTTATAATAAAAAGCTAAGTCTCCTTCGGTTTTATATTTATTCGATTCCATATTGAATACGAGTTCATCAAACGTTCCTTTTTTTACACGAATTGCACTTAAATCTTCAAGCATTCTATTAACATCCTCGAAATGCACGCTTTTTATATTCCCACTGTAGGCATAAGTGTTTTGCTTATCAAGCATATTGTAATCTAGATTAATTACAAATGGAGCATTCCCCATTAAAAGCCCTGTAAACTTAGTTTTCATCCAAGGATTCTGCTCTATTTTTAAAGGCATGTTGGTAAAATGATCAACTGTTCCATTCATAAATTTAAAATACAAATTACCAAAATCTTTTCTCCTTTTTGCCTTTAACTTAAAATCTACATTTGAATTTAATATGTTGACTCTTTTTATATAAAATGGTATATCAATTTCCTTAATCATTTGGCTAATGACTTTCTCAGGAGCTTTTTCAACCGAAACATTATTATCTGTATAAATCTCTAAATTAACACCTGCAACATCTAATTGATTAAATACAAATTGTTCTAAAGACTGAATATCTGAAATGTTATTGCCAATAATATCCACCTTTGCAATACGAACATCATATATAGTATTAGTTTTTTGCTTTTTTGTGACTAAATCTTCAAGAGCTCTTATTGATTTTAATTGTAAATTTTTAAAAGAAATATTGTTCATTCCTATTTCTAAAGCTCCACTTTTCACCATATAATCTTCAGAATCAAAATATGTCATTCCATTGGCTAAAATTTTAATATCACCATATTTTACATTTTTTTGCTTTACTATAATTTGATTAATATTTGTATTGAATTTCGTAAGTTCTGCGATATTTTTACCGGATGAAACAAGATTAAGTCTATTACTATTTAAATTCAACCGTCCTATATTAATCTCTGCATCGAATATAACTTTTTCTTCAAATGCCTTTTCTTCAACAACAATTGATTTAGCATTTATTCCAATTGTCGTGATAGACTTTGTGGATTGGAATTTCTCAAAATTAAGCTCAGCATTAATTGAATTAAAATCAATATCTAAATATTGATTTTCATCTCTTATTGTACCATTTTCAATCATGCACTTTTCCCCAACATAGCTTAGCTTTTTAGCTTTTAGATCAAAACCCGCGAACATTGTTTGAATATTGGAAAGATTAAAAGTAGGTTTAGAATACTCTAGTTCCTTTTCCGAATAAACATAGCTTATATTTCCAGCTGTAATCACTCCATCAGTGAAATTGACTTTATC
>CAZMKA010000328.1:0-2458 GCA_964566605.1 uncultured Saprospiraceae bacterium
ACCTTTTTCTGTGAAGGCCTTTCTTTTTTCTCAACTGAAATAAAAATGAAATAAAAATGAAATAAACTTTAAAATTAAATAGTGTTAAAGTTTCTACTTTTCATAGGATATATTGTTAGCGGTCGTGACTATTCTTAACTTTATTGGTCAATTACTTACACTAATTTATCTTGAGGACAATTTCTCTGTAAAGTATCTTATTCTTTTCATTTTCATCATAAACGATAATTGTATAGTAACCATTAGGTAAATCTGAAACATCTAAGAATCCGTCGTCTAAATTCATTTTTTTACTTATCCTTCCGTCCACACTATAAATTAGTGCTGCAAGTGTCGCTTCAGAATCTCCATTAAAATATAATTCATTTGTAAAAGGATTTGGTGAGAATACTGAGGTGCTAGGTTCATTATGGTTACCAATCGTATTTGACGAAATAATATCACCGTCTTCTGATATTTTGAAGAGTCTAACAAAAGAATATCCTTCTATGGCTTGAAGAATCACTCCTCCATCTTCACTAGGAACCATTTTCATAGGTAATAACTGCAAAAAATTAGAAGAAGAAAAATCATATTCCTTTGACCATATTAGTGACATGTCTGGTGTAAATTTTTTTACTGTAAATTTATTATCAATTCTAGATACAGCTTGAAAGAAAATCGAACCATCTACTCCTTTGCAAAATGGCATATTGCCAGAATAGGCATAATCACATTCTTCTATTTTAAAACGATGTAAAGAATTGAAATCCATATCACGTACATCTATAGCTACTGTTGCTTCTGTGCAGCCTTCAAGTGTAGTATCTTCACCCTCGTAAGAAAAATATAATTTGTCGTCTATTTTTCCTCCACAAGAACCGAATGGAAATGTACCTGAACCACTAGCATCAAAGTCCCAGCCGTCTACAAAATCTCCATTTCCATCATAAAGACCAATGCTAGGAGGCATAAATGGAGGCCCTTCACTATTCGAACCTTGTATCATCATCTGATTGTCGAAAAGAAAGATATTGTAAGGAATACTAGCGAGTGGCCTTTCGATAATAGTATTTAACGAATCACCGTTTAAATGTGCTTTATAATATCTAGGTTGAACACCAATAAAATTATTTAAAGTATCAAATAGAAAGTAGTCACCCATGATATAAAGTGTAACTTCAACAACAGAAAAATCAAAGAGTCTATTAAACGCACCTTCATTCGTAGCCCCATTTACAGTTGGGGAAATTAAGGTATCAACAAAAAGGGGAGATTCATATTTGTCAACAATTGACAAATTCTCATCCATCTCAGCTAGTATATACCTTTGAGAATTCGGTTCGCTTTTGATCCCTCCTAAGTATAACTTATCATCAATAGATTTTAAAATAGAAAAAAATGCTTGTTCTGATTCTCTAATATTAATTGAATCTAAAACTTCAGCATTCTCAGAAATTTTATAAATTTTTAGTTTAAAATCCGGGTCACTGAATGAATTCACAAGGTAAAATTCATTTTGATGTTTGGTTATTTCTGAAAAAAATGTCACATTTCCTGAGAGAGGAGAAAACTCAGGGATAATTTGTGTGTTTCCAACAAAATTAAATAGTAATAAATTGCTGAGGATCAAGAGCATATTTTTCATATTATTTTTTTTAAATTTCATCAAATGCAAGATAGGAAATGTTGATTACTCTTTTTTCATGACCGCTAACGCTGAGTGGATTCGCAGTCAGTCTTAGCGTGTCGCAGACCGCTTTAGACTTATTGCGTAATCCACATTGTTACCCCTTGTGGTAAATTTATAGTATTTCTAAACAACTTAGAATATTACTGTCATCTCCATCTACAAATTCTTCAATTTGATCTTTCACAGAATTTAGTCGTTCCGCTATAAAGTTTGTGGTATTATTTCCAAACCTAAGCCAAATGATTTTGGGAGGATGCCCTTTTAGATTCGAAATTTCACTAAAATCAGCATCAAAAGTAACGATTATATAGCCATTTGATTTGGCATAATTCCATATTTCAATATCTGGAGTTGATTCTAATCCCAACCTCTTTACTTGTTCAGAATTAGGAAAGATTTGATTGATTTTCTTTAAAACTCTATATGAAATATTTTGGTCTAATAAGAGCTTCAAGATGCAACTTTGATTTTATGCTCTCTATTTGCAGCATATGACAAACATGATAAAATTTGATCTTTGGTAAGCTCAGGAAAATCATCTTGAACTTCACTTATATTTAGACCATTTGCCAACATTTTTAGAATGTCATAAACAGAAATCCTCGTGCCTTTAATACAGGGTTTGCCAAATCTAATGTTGGGATCTATTGAAATATGCTCTAAGTATTCTATCATAATCAAGATGTTATATCAAATTTAACGATTTTTTTGATTTTTTCGTTCATAAGGGGTAACGTATGATGGTATGCGGTCGTCTCGCCGAGGAACGAGGAGATATGCCGTCAT
>CAZMKA010000329.1:0-2437 GCA_964566605.1 uncultured Saprospiraceae bacterium
GCCTTCAACAACTGGGGAACTGATTTAGGGAACTTAGCAGAAACAAAACAAGGCAAAGAGGCTGAAGATTTGTACAAGCAAGCTCTCGATAAATTCAAAAAAGCCATTGAAATCAAACCAGACAAACATGAAGCCTTATACAACTGGGGAACTTATTTAGGAAACTTAGCAAAAACAAAAAAAGGTAAAGAGGCTGAAGAATTGTACGAACAAGCTTTTGATAAATTCCAAAAGGCCATTGAATTCGGAGGTGATTCATATAACTTATCTTGTATTCTTGCACTTCAAGGTGAATTGGGAAAAGCTTTGAAATATTTGGAAATCAGCCTTTCAAAACAAGAAATTGATATAGATTTTGTTAAAAATGATAAAGATTGGGAAAGTTATCTTAAAGATAAAGAGTTTCTTAATTTAATAAACAAGCATAAAAAGTAAAAAAACACACACCTACTCTCCCACTCTCACTTCCTAACACCCACCCGCATCTCATTCAACCCTACACGCGCTACTAAATCCTCCCCATCCGGTGCAATTGTTAAATCATTCAAATCAAATTTATCTACGTCCAATTGAATGCTGTTTTCAGTTCCTGGAATGCCTATTGTTGATGGTATGTTTTTTAATAAATCGGTGATGCTTACCACCGCTTTTTCCTCTATCTTTTCACGCACTAGGAAGCCGCCTTGAATTTCCATGTCATTTACTTTAATGGAGATTTTATTTTCTTCGGCATTTACGACGATAAAAGAATGGATGGTGAATTCTTTCTTGATGCCCATCGCTCCTGCCCTGCCCTTTATCGATAGTTGATTTTCTCCTGCCAAATCAATAGCTATTAATTCGACTTCTTGCTCGATTTTATCAATGATGTCTTTATTGATTTTCGCAATCAAGAGATTGAAGAGCTCTTCTTTTCTTAAAACTAACGCTACACTTAACTTGTCTTTAAACTGCAGATTGAAGGACTTAAAATTACGTATGAAAAGCTCCTTCATTAGTTCGCTTTTGTTGCATTCTCAATACTTGCTTTCAATGCATCCGTAATGTCCATAATCGCTTCTTCCTCTGCTTCTTCAGGTTGAACGAGTTCTTTTCCTTCAATTTTCGCATCGATCAAATTTCTCATCTTATGCTGGTATTCATCGAAAAACTCTACTTTCTCGAAATCCTTTTCCAATGACTTAATCAATGTCTCGGCTAATTGCAATTGTTCATCGGCTACATCATTTAGTACGACCTCTGGTACGTCTTCAATTTGTTTCAACTCCTCAGGATATCTCAACTTGTACATCAATAATCGCTTTTTATGCGCGACTAACAAAACCACATCTTCTTTGTCTCTCAAAACAACTTTCCCCACACCCGCTTTTCCTGTCTTTTCCAAGGCTGCGATAAATAAATTATACGTTGCACCAGCTGCTGCTTCACGCGGGCCCACATAGTATATTGCTTCAAATCTAGACGGATGAACTTCATCCAATTCTACAAATGCTTCTACTTCTATGACTTTGGTACTTTTATGACGAATATTCTTAAACTCATTCTTCTCTACTACCACATATTTATCATCCTCGTATTGAAAACCTTTGACGATGTCGTCTGTAGCCATGACATCATCACATGTCGAACAAACTTTCTTATATCTTATTCTCCCAAAATCCTTTTTATGTAGCTGATTAAACCGTATTTCCGACCCAGAATTCACTGCGCTATAAAGCTGAATAGGAATATTAACTAAAGAAAATCGAATGTGACCTTTCCATATTGTTTTCATATCATACTATTTGTACCAATGGTATAAAACGATTAAAGATTAAATAATTTCCAAAAATCAGATTAAGCTCAAATTAAAAATCATACTTAATAGAAGATTCTACGGTCAATAACTGAAACCGACTGCCATCCGCCGCATAAATCGAACGACTATAATTCAAGCCAGCAGTAAAGCGCACCTCATCCCCTACTCCTATTCCCGCCGCTAATCCAGGCAATATATATAATCCTGAATTAGTCATCGATGTATTCACAAATGAATTCACACTCACATTAAATAAATCATCAAACCGATATGTATAAATGTATGTAGGAATTGCTGAAAAGACTATTCTTCCTCGGGCATCAAAATTAGTATGATACGATATAGGAACTCGTGTTTCAAAACTCGTAGCATGAATGCTTCGTATGCTTTCTGTATCAAATTGATATTTTATCTTCGCATGTATTCCCACTGGAAAATCAAAACCCGCTGAAACATCAATATGATCTGTTAATCCATAGATATAATTCAGGCCAATTGTCCCCACATCTTTGTTAACAATAAACGCGGAAATATCACTTCGCACAATAACATCTTGTAAAATCGATCTACTCAATGTCCCTTCCAATGCCTGATTTCCTTTACCAACAAGTAAGGCGTCTTCATAGGCTTTCGTTCCCA
>CAZMKA010000330.1:0-2390 GCA_964566605.1 uncultured Saprospiraceae bacterium
TCACAAGAATATTGAGGGATTACTATGCATTGTCCTTACTTGTGAATATCCCTATCTTATAGTTTATTTTCACAAAAAAGACCCATGTTCAAGAAGAACACAGGTCTATAATCTTTGGTAACTATAGTTAGATTAATATGCTTTAGCAAACACCACTCTACCCCTTGATTTATTTCCAGAATAAACACAAACTCCTTCTTCTTCAACAAAATCGTTCGGAATACAACGAATAGTTGCATTGGTTGCTTCTTTAATTGCCAATTCAGTCTCTGTAGTTCCATCCCAATGTGCCATAATAAAACCACCTTTATTCTCTAATACATCCTTGAATTCATCCATATTATCGACATAAGAAGTATTTTCTTCTCTGAATTTTTTAGCTCTATTCAAAAGATTATCTTGGATTTCAACAAGTAGATCATTAATATAAGTATCAATTCCTTCTCTAGATATTGATTCTTTAGCTTTAGTATCTCTACGAGCTACTTCCACCATATTATTAGCCATATCTCTCTTACCGATTCCTAATCTTACAGGAATTCCCATCATTTCATATTCAGCGAATTTAAAACCAGGTCTCTTTTGATCATTATCATCAAGCTTAACTCTTATTCCTTTTGCTTTTAATTCATCAACTATAGGTTTTATATATTCCATCAGATCCGGTGAAGGTTTAGGAATAGGAACAACTACTACTTGTTGAGGAGCTAATTTGGGAGGAAGTACAAGGCCTTCATCATCAGAGTGAGTCATTATTAACCCACCTATCAATCTAGTAGACACTCCCCAACTTGATGCCCACACATATTCTTCCTTATTTTCAGAAGTACTGTACTTTACATCAAATGCTTTTGCAAAATTCTGACCTAAAAAGTGAGAAGTTCCAGCTTGGAGTGCTTTGCCATCTTGCATTAAAGCTTCTATTGTAAAAGTCTCATCAGCACCTGCAAACCTTTCTCTGGCAGTCTTTGCACCTTTTATAACTGGCATAGCCATATAATCCTCAGCAAAACGAGCGTAAAGCTCATGAATTAATTCTGCTTCTTTTAAAGCTTCATCTTTTGTTGCGTGAGCTGTGTGTCCTTCTTGCCATAAGAATTCAGCAGTTCGTAAAAATGGACGTGTTCTCATTTCCCATCTCACAACATTTGCCCACTGATTAATCAATAAAGGTAAATCTCTATATGACTTAATCCAATCTCTGTATGTATTCCAAATTATTGTTTCAGAAGTAGGTCGAACGATTAATTCTTCTTCTAGCTTAGCATCAGGATCAACTACTACTCCACTACCATTCGGATTATTCATCAAACGATGATGAGTTACTACAGCACATTCTTTTGCAAATCCTTCAACATGATCAGCTTCTTTACTTAAAAAGCTTTTCGGAATAAATAAAGGAAAGTAAGCATTTACGTGCCCAGTTTCTTTGAACATAGTATCAAGTTGGGCCTTTATATTCTCCCATAAAGCATATCCATGAGGTTTAATAACCATACAGCCTCTCACTGCAGTGTGATCAGCTAAACCTGCTTTTCGCACGATATTATTATACCATAAAGAATAATCATCGCTTCGGTTTGTTATTTCCTTAGCCATATATTAATTGTTAATTTATAATTAAAACATTTTAAAACAGAACCTTTAATGCCTTTTAATCGTCATAGTTATAGAAAATGTACTTTGAATAAAAGGAATATCTCTATAAAATACTTAGTGTTAAGGCACTTTAACTTAAACAGGCAAAATTTTTGCTGTTTATTAAGTAAAATAAAGCTACAAAAGTAATAAATTGGTGATATGATTTTGAGAGAGTCAGAATTAATTAATATTTTAAATGATTTACAGATGAAAAAATTCGTTTTAAGCCCGCTACTTTTGCTATTCATGGGATTATTACCTTTCACCGTTGTAAAGGCACAATTCGACGATTTATATTATGATCCCGAAACTGATGATTCTTTCGTTTTCACGTCTACATCTTATGAAACAGAATATGACTACGATGCTGTTGCATATGAAGATGAGTTTAATAGAAATGACAGAAGAGATAGAGACTTCGACGATTTCTATGATTACCAGTATGCTAGTAGAATGAGAAGATTTAGAAATTTCAACAATGTAGGATTTGGTTACTATGATCCTTGTTTTGTTGATAGAGCATATTATGACCCTTTCTTTATGGGATCAAATACTTCTATTTACATAGGATTTTATAATCCTTACAGAAGAAGAAATGCAGAATGGTGTCAAGTTCGGCTTTTATGTGCAATTATACGATAAAGACCCTGATGGTAATGACGATGATTATTTGGGTAATAAATCAGGTTTTATTTCAGTACAACAGTTTATTGAATTTACCGATACTAGAAACCCATTTCCAATAGGAT
>CAZMKA010000331.1:0-436 GCA_964566605.1 uncultured Saprospiraceae bacterium
GTATAACTTCATCTCCACCATATCCAGGATTCACAAAAAATGAAATCGTGTTTAAAGCAACCTCTACAGATTTTGCTGATAAGTTGAACTATAAAGTTCGATTTGTTGTGAAATTAGAAAAGCAATTTAATTCTGATGAATTTACTGAAATCATGCAAGGTGTCCTTGCACAGGATGATGATGGTGTAGGATACGTGAAACCATCGCAGATTTTACACGCTGCTATTTTAAACGAAGTTGGAAACTCTCATCTTCCTTCTTTAACAAATACATCTCCTTCTGATTCTCCTATATCAAGAAAATATAAGATTTCATTTATAGAAGAATATGGCGAAGAAATTGCATTACAACCGGAAGTAGAAACAGATGTACATCTAGCTATATTGGGAGGTGTTCCACACGAAGATTACAATGAAGGTGGAGTGTTTAATACGGT
>CAZMKA010000331.1:446-2362 GCA_964566605.1 uncultured Saprospiraceae bacterium
ATATACAGCTGCTAGCTCTATCACTGCATCTATAGAGATTATTAAAAGAAACAATCAGCGATTTACCCAACAAGTTACCATCCCTGTTGGTGATAATAGAGTAGGTAGAATGTTTAGTGGACCTGCTATTCTAACTGACACGGACAATGTGTATCAATATGAAATAACAATTGCAGGAAAAAAGAAAACATATGCCATTGTTGATCACAGTAGACCGTTTCACTACGACTTGATTTACATGAACTCATTCTATTGCCCGGAGGTGTTTCGGTGTAAAGGGAATCAATCTAGAAAATTAAATGTCGATAGATTCAAGTCGATCGCAAATGATATAGTATCACAGTATGATTATGACTTTGAGCAGGTAATAGTATATAGGACCGGTTATGTTGATACCGAGACAGCTAATTCATTACAAGTGTTATTCATTTACAACGAATTGTATGAGATAGAGACTGGTAATAATAATTATGTGTTATTAGACCTCTTGGACAATAGCTATGATATCAGCGAATCGAATGTTTTTCTGCACACACTAACTTTTGAAGCAAAGATATCTGAGAAAAAAAAAATTATACCAATAGGATAAACCCAATTGAAATTGAAGAAGAAATAGAAGTGTGTGGTATTAACTCATGGAAAATGTTAAATGATGATTGCTGGGAAACAATCGATGGAAAAATATACAAACAATTGTAATGGGAAGGCCAAAAGATTTCACAGCAATAAATCAATTAACAGATGACACTGAATTGTATACACAAGGTGGTGATGATTCCGTAAGAGGTGATTTTAAATTCACATTAGGTCAACTAAAATCTTTCCTTAATGAAGGAAGGCAAACAATAAAAGTCGAAACAGAAAGCACAGAGCTTTCTATTCAGGGAGTTACTGGAACAGAGGCGATTTATAGAAATGGCATATTGATGGAAAATGTAGATGCTATTACCAAAAGAGCTGATGCTGTATTTATAGAGAATGGAGTAATCAAAGTGCACGCCTCATTTAAGTTTCGACCAGGAGAACGTATTGATATTTTTTAATTAAACCATATATAGTATGAAACGCATTGTAACATTTGCAGCTATGCTTTTATGCCTCTGTTTTACCGCTCTTGCGGGAACTAATACAGATTCATTTGAGCATATGGAGGAAAACATCCAGTGTGATGTAGTTCCACTTATTAGCCTTGAACTGGCTTTCAATTCTCAGGACAGTAATCCTAATTCCATTTCTTTTGAAAAGGTGATTTTGGATGATCAGTCTGAAGTATTTATTCCTACTTTCCATCAATCAGCATTCAGCAAGATAGATCCTGGTATTTTACTGCAGATCATTTCTTCTGAATATGCTGAAATAATTAATGTTAATGGAAATCGTATCCTTATTAAAGTTGAAATTAATAAGGTGGATAAACCTCCATTAAAAGATGATAAAAGTACACAGCTACAAGAAGATTATCAGCTATTGAATTAGCTCAGCAAATCAAATTTAGTACTTCGAGACTGTAAATCTCGAAGTACTATCTCAAAATAAATATACAATGAAACATATCTTAATTCTAGTATTTATTACTTCCTTTTTTGGGCTTAAAGCCCAAACGTTTCCATGGCAAATCGAACCAGGAAAAGCTCCTTTAGATATTTTAGTTGCAGGTCCTGATTCTTTATATGATCATAGAAGCATTGATAGTTTTGCAATTGATATTATTCCATACTTAGAAGGTGGAATTTCAGATGGTGTTGTCGATACGGCATATTATTCAACGGACACTATCTTTATTAAAATTTCAAACGGAAAAATTTATAAAATTCCATCCATTGGTCTTAAAGATGGCGTAATAACATCAGTCGGTTTTAAAAACAAAATACTGAGTGTGAAGAAAACAGTAGGTGATGTAGAAATTTCCTTTAATG
>CAZMKA010000332.1:0-2350 GCA_964566605.1 uncultured Saprospiraceae bacterium
TCTTAACTGTGATTTGGAAGAGCGTTCATCCGATGATGATATATGGGATTGTCCTCCATGTGGTATGGGATAGTACTATATAATCCAATTGAAATAAGCAATTTGTATATGGTTTCATTTCCCTTTAGTTCATTTTATGTCCAAAATCTTTAGTTCTATTGCCTGTAATCTGGATGTCGATATATTGACAGCCGCATTGCCTTTGTTTTATGAAGAGCAAATAGAGGCCATAGAATGGTCTTTTGATACACTATTTAAAGTGCGAAATATTCCATATTGGTTTGGTGAATTACTGGAAGAATTTTCTAAAGAACATCGATTGATTGGTCATGGTGTTTTCTTTTCCTTGTTTTCAGGCAGATGGGCAGAAGAGCAAGATCGCTGGTTAGAACATTTGAAAAAATCATCCACCTATTATAACTTCGAACACATCTCGGAACATTTCGGCTTTATGACTGGTGAGAATTTCCACAAAGGTGCGCCAATCAGTATTCCTTGCACTCCCAAAACTTTAGAAATAGGTCAAGACAGATTAAAACGCATCTATGAAGCTTGTTCATGTCCAGTTGGACTGGAAAATCTAGCTTTTGCATATTCATTGGACGAAGTAAAGCGTCATGGTGTATTCTTAGACATTTTACTAGAACCAGTAAACGGCTTTATCATCTTGGATCTACATAATCTGTATTGTCATTTGCACAATTTCAATCTGAGTTTTGAAGAACTCATCAAATTATATCCCCTAGATAGAGTCAGGGAAGTGCATATTTCAGGTGGCTCTTGGAGTAGTTCAAAGGTAGATCCGAATCGCCAAATAAGGAGAGATACACATGATACTACCGTACCAAAAGAAGTTTTTGAACTCCTAAAAAAAGCGATTCCCCTTTGCCCGAATTTGAAATATGTAGTATTGGAACAGATCGGTTCAGCATTAAAAACAAAAGAAAGTCAAACCCAGTTTAGATCCGATTTTCTTAAAATGAAAAGTATAACAGAACAGCATAGTCATTCTTCTGACTCTATAAATGATTTCTATCCATCACTAGAATTCGATCTTGGTCTACCGGTACAAGATGAAGAGCTCCATTTACAACAGCATCAACTCAGCAAAATTCTTGAAAACGCTGAAGGAATGGACGATGCAAAAAATCAATTAAGCCATTCTACATTGGCTCATTCCGCTTGGGGTATTGAGAAGTGGGATCCAGCAATGTTGGAAACAGTAATTGCCATCGCTCAAAAATGGAAGTAAGTCAACTGCAAAGAAGCATTTCATAAAACACTCTTTTATTTTTGGGTTTAACCCAAAATTTCTTCCAATAAAATGACTTGATATCTTTCCTTATCATTTTGCTAAACTTAAGCGTTTATAATCAATATGTGAATGATTACACCCTGCAAATACCATAGAAGATACCCTAAAAGTATATATTTAAGTAGAATTCTGTAGTTGTAAGGGATTTCGAAACAGGATGTTTTATTGAATATGGATATAAAAGAAGAGTTAGCAATGAAAGATACTTTAGTAAATATGATGTCAAATTTCATTGACTTAAACGAAGATGAAAAACAAGGAATAAGGGATGCTTTTCCCATTAAAACAGTTGAAAAAGATTCCTATTTATTGAAAGCTGGCCAAATATCTAAAGATGCGTTTATGGTCATAAAAGGTTGTATACGAAAGTTCTACCTCGATGATGGAGAGGAGATCACTTCCGAATTCTATACAGAATTCCAAACGGCAGTAAATATTGAAAGTATGGCGAATCAAAAACCCTCTAAATATTACCTTAGATGCTCGGAGGATACTACATTGGCAGTTTTAAATTCCGAAAAAGAGCATGCTTTATATGCGAAATTCCCCAGGTTCAAGGAAGTGTGTCTGGTAGAAATGGAAAAAATGCTAGGCTCCAAGCACGAAGAACTGCTCACTTTCAAAAATTCCACTCCGAAGGAACGTTATCTGAATGTATTAAAAGAGCGACCCGATTTAATCAATCGAGTCCCTCAATATCAGCTTGCTAGTTATCTTGGGGTTAAGCCGGAAACACTCAGCAGGATTCGCAAAAGGATTTCCGAAAAAGATTAAAATCTATACCCAAAATTTAAGCTAGGCTCAAAAATATACTTGGGCGTACCTTCTTCTATTTTGGCGAATTCATCTGGCAAATTCGTATCAATTGGCCAATATTTAAGCGCACATGCTGGCTCTAAATAGAATCTTTGATTGAACATGCTTAATCGAAAACCTGCCACAAACTGCAGGTATAATTGAAAACCATTTTGAGTTTTATTGCCTTCTAAGTCATGATATTGGTTTAAAAAAGGTGTTGCTTGAACGGTTGTAAAC
>CAZMKA010000333.1:0-2340 GCA_964566605.1 uncultured Saprospiraceae bacterium
GTGTAGGGTAGTATGATCTTATAAGCGCTGCTACTCCTGCTACAACCGGTGATGCCATACTTGTACCTTGAAGGTTTCTATATTCATCATTAGGTACTGGTGCATAAATAGCCATTCCTGGTGCGAATATATCAACATTCTTTACTCCATAATTCGAGAAAGGTGCAACTGATTCTTCGCCTTCTTTCCAGTTCAATGCTCCTACTTCAATCCAATTCTTATACGTTTTTTGCTTTTTCCAGAATAAGAATTTCTTTGTATAATTATCATTAGGGAAATTGTTAGTAACATCATTGTCTTGTGAACTATTACCTGCTGCATGAACTAGTAATACATCATTTTTCTCTGCATATTTAATTGCTTTCTCAACAACACTTTCTTCCCAGCTATATCCTTTTCCAAAACTCATATTTACAACTTGAGCTCCATTATCAACAGCATATATTATCGCGTTTGCAACATCTTTATCTCTTTCATCTCCATCAGGCACTGCACGAATAGACATAATTGCAACATTGTTTGCAACTCCATTCATTCCAACACCATTATCTCTCGTTGCTCCTATAATTCCTCCTACATGCGTTCCGTGCAATGCGTCAGGTCCTTCAACATCATTGTTACCATATCCTTTTTCATATTGGTCAGCATAGTTGTCTCCAATAATCTTACGAGAATCAAAATCAAGATTATAAGCATACTTAATTTGATTTCCATAATAATCAAGAGCTCCTTGCAATTGTTCTTTAATTACACCTTTCATCTCGTCAATGCTAGAAACTTCTTCTTTTAAACTCTTTGCGATATTAGTTCCAGTTACATACTTTGCATCGCCAGTTTTAGCAAGGCTATCTAACAAACTGTCAGTCATTTCATTATTTCCAACAGCCATTTTTAAAGCATCTAATGCTTCCATTAAAACACCCTCTCTTTCCTGAAATCTTTTTAAGTTCTTCTCAGCAGAAGCGATCTTTTCTTCAACTACTTCCTTCGTCTCTAAGTATAGTTCATATTCCTTAAGCATGCTTTTAGTCATCTTGTCTGGATCTGCACCATTTTCGAACTTGTACTTATATTTTTTGTAAACTCTTGTTACTTCGTAAGTGTCAGGTCCTACATTTGACCCATCAGCACCACCAATGAAGTTCCATCCGTGAATGTCATCAATGTAACCATTATTGTCATCATCAATTCCATTACCTGGTATTTCATCTGTATTTACCCACATCACATCTTTCATGTCTTCATGATCAGCATCAATACCAGAATCGATTACTGCAACAATTACAGTTTTTGAGTCCTTTCCTTTCAATAGTTTTTCATATGCTTTTTCTGTACTTACACCATATACTCCATCCATCTCTTTATCCAAGTTAAACCAATTGGCAGGAGGTCCATCTTGAGCTTGAAGTTGAACAAAGCAGAATGCTGCAATTATAAATAGCGCTAAATTCTTTGACATATCTTAATTTATTTTTTGTTCAAATGTAATATTTTTCTTCCTTGTTGCAGCTTTATTTAGCTTTATAATATCTATTTTGTAAGGAATTAATTAAATTTTAAGATAATTTATGCTTTTGTAGATTCATGAAATAGCATATTTCAACGGATTAACAACTTTTAAGCAAGATATTGTTTTTAAATATACTTGTTAACAATTCTTATACGTTATACTTCAGTAGTTAGCTCTTTAAAAACTATTTTCCCAAAATACGACTGGAATAATCGATTAATTTACATGGTAAATTTTATAAAATAAGATATTATATGTAAATTTGTTTTAATATGTATTAGTATGTACAAGTGTTTATTGTGTTCTTTTGTGTTTTTATTAATGTTCACCCTTGGTGTCAAAGGACAAGGGTATACTGAAATAGGAGGACATATAGGTTTGTCGAATTATTCAGGTGATCTTTCATCTTCGCAAATCGGTCCTGTTGTTGCACAGTCTCATTTTTCAGGTGGTGTTTTTGTTCGCCAAACAATAAACGCAAACTTTTCTCTTAGAGGTGCATTCAATTATGCTACAGTTTCAGGAAAAGATGCATTAAGTGGTTCTACTATTTTAGAAGAAAGGAATTTAAACTTTAGTACAAATATCTTCGAAGGTGCTTTTGTTGTTGAAATGAACATACTTAAATATTTATCTACCATTTCAGAATACCATTTTGCTCCATATATTAGTGGTGGGATTGGCGTATTTCGATTTGACCCTACAACTGATTTTGAGGGATCTAGAGTACGTCTTCAGCCTTTAGGAACTGAAGGTCAAGGTACTTCATTTGCGCCTGACAATCCGAAATATAATTTAACCCAGCTAAATATTCCGTTTGGTGGAGGAGT
>CAZMKA010000334.1:0-1154 GCA_964566605.1 uncultured Saprospiraceae bacterium
CCGCAAGAGGTGGGTACTTAAGAGATATATACGTAATTAACTTTCTTTAGGTATTTATATATAGATGTTAGCGACAAGCGAGGACGAGAAATGGTAATTAAATCAAAAACCTGAATTAAAAACAAACGACTCAATTTGCCAACCCTCAAAAAGCAAAGAGTCTTTCAGACACATTGCTTTTTATGCCTCCCGCAATCTTTTCCCACCAACCACCCAAAACATATTAAGAATTTCTTATATTTGCCCTTAATAGGTCAAGTCTAAATAAGGGAAAATGACACTTGGACAAAAAATTAAAACATTAAGAGAGGAAGCAGGGATGTTACAAAGACAACTTGCATCAATTCTTCAAATAGGCGATGCCTATTTAAGCAAAGTAGAAAGTGATAAAAAAATATTAAAGAGAGAACATTTGAGAACCTTGAGTAAAACATTTAAATATGAATACTCTGAATTAGAAACCCTTTGGATTGCCAACAAAGTAATAGAATTAGTTAAAGATGAGAAAGAAGGCTTAGGTGCTTTAAAGGTAGCTGAACCGGAAATAAAATATGAGAAAAAATAATGAAGAAATATTCTATATATAAAAAGGATAAAAGAGAAGTAGTTCCTGTAGAAGAGACTAAAATTAACAGATCTGCGAATTTGAAATTAAAGGAAATCTTTAAGAATCGAGCTAAACTAAGAATTCCAAGTAGGTTTACAGAGCAATGGGAAACCGTAGCATTGTTTCATTCAAAAGGAGATGTTGAGAAAGCAAACGCAATACTGATACCCGAAGAAAAGTCAGCATTTGCCTTAAATAACACATTAAATGATCTAACCGCAAAGGAATGGCTCCCAGAAACAATTACTGTATTCAGCCAAAAAGGCTTAGGTGCCGCAAACAAAGATGCTCAAATTGAAAAATTGCATCCTGCTCCATTCTCATTTCAAGATGTAGGAAGGCTAATTCAATTTTACACTAAAGAAAATGACAAAGTATTAGATCCTTTTTCAGGTGTCGCATCAACTGTAAAAGCATGTGCTTTTAATAACCGAAGAGGATACGGAATAGAATTGAACTCTAAATACCATAAGTTGGGAATAAAGAGAATTGAACAAGAAGTTCCCGAAACATATAGCTTAAAAAACAAACAGAAATTAGTCAATGA
>CAZMKA010000334.1:1164-2331 GCA_964566605.1 uncultured Saprospiraceae bacterium
CCTTTCACATATCAAAAAAATAAAGAAAGACACTTTTGATTTTATAGTTACAAGTCCACCTTATTGGAATATTCTAGACACGGTAGATCACAAGAGCAAAGGAAGAATTCAAAGTGAATTAGATCACAAATACAGTGAAAGTGAAAATGACTTAGCCAACATTGACGACTATGAGGAGTTCTTATCAAGATTAGTTAAGTTTTTCGATAAATGCTCACGTATTCTAAAAACTAAAAAATACATGTGTGTAATCGTTAGTGATTTTAGAAAAAAAGAAAAGTACTATACTTTCCATGCTGATTTAGCAAATACTCTTGAACGAGCGGGGAATTTTCAGCTAAAAGGTATTAGAATACTTTACCAAAGACACAAAAGTATCTTTCCGTATGGTTACCCGTTCTCTTTTGTTCCGAATATGCATCACCAAAACGTTTTAATTTTCCAAAACATCAAAAAATGATTGAACTAAATAAAATTCACTACGGTGATTGCATTGCGAAAATGAAAAAGATTGATGACGAAAGCATAGACTTAATTATTGCAGATCCTCCCTACAATCTCAATAAGAACTTTGGTAAATCATCCAAGAAATGGAATGATTTAACTGAGTGGGTTGAGTGGTCAAAAAAATGGATAGATCTTAGTATAACTAAATTGAAACCAACTGGATCAATTTTTATATATGGCATCCATCATTATTTGTGCTTTTTACAAGTCCATCTATATGAACGAGACCTAAAGTATAGGCGTCAAATTATTTGGCACTATGAAAATGGATTTTCGGGTTATAAGAACTCACCTGCTGCAACCTATGAACCTATATTATGGTTCTCGAAAACAGATAACTACACATATCATCAAATTAGAGAGCCTTATAAAAGTACGGAAAGACTGAAAAATAAAATCATCAAAAACGGAAAAGTTTGGACACCAAATCCAAATGGGAAACATGCGGGAGACGTTTGGAATATTCCAGTTTTAGCGGGAAAAAGATTTGAAAAGGAGAAAGTTGAACATCCAACTCAAAAGCCATTAGCTATATGTGACAAAATAGTTAAACACTTTTCAAATGAAGGTGACATAATACTCATTCCATTTGCAGGCTCTGGTAGTGAATGTGTAAGTGCATTAGCGAATAATAGGCAATTTATAGGGATTGAAAAGAAT
>CAZMKA010000335.1:0-2325 GCA_964566605.1 uncultured Saprospiraceae bacterium
CTGCACTTCATCAGCCTTTAAGGCTGAATCGTTCGTTCATCTTGAAATTGAAATGATATCTTTGGAATCTAAACCAACTAATTAAAATAGAAATGGTAATAGGATAAAACTTAATTTTTTCGCCATTTTAGAGTTTAATCTGTATTAAAGTAGAAATGTTATAAACTCTTAATCCCAAAGCCTTTTATAAAAAAAGACCACCTTATGTTTAAGGCAGTCTTTCTTATCTTTTTCGTTTCAATAATAAAGCTTATTGAATTTTCAATGTCTTGTAGAAATCTACATTTCCATTATCATCCATTATTTTAACTAAATATAGTCCAGAAGGTATGGAACTGTAATCTTGTAGTTGAATCTTATTCTTTCCTTGTGACAATCTTTGATAGATCGTTTGTCCCATAGATTGTCCAGTGTTGTTGATTAACTCTAAAGTAACTTCAGTTGCTTCACTTGATTGAATTGTCAATGTGAAGTCTGATGACCATGGGTTAGGGTAAGAAGAAATAGATTCAATGATTTTTACTTCATTAGTCGAAGTAGCACAAAAAGAATCAAAAATTATTTTGTTTTTATATGCACTTGTATCAAAAGGACAAACACCTCTTACTTCGAATTCATATTCTGTACATTCATCTAAGTTACCCAATAAGATTTCAGGTTCCAATGAAGATAAGTCAGTCCAGTCAGCTTCAGATTCACTTGTTTTCTTATATCTTATATTATATGCAGCTGCAATTTCTAATTCTTCCCATGTAAAAAATGCACCTTGTTGATCTACTGTAATAAGTTCAGCTGCAAAAGCTAAATCACAAGGGTTTTCTATTACAATGCAATATTCTTCAACTTCACCAGAGAATGAAGTTGTGTTTTCTTCACAAGGCTCTACGATTCCATTAAAGGCAGAAGCTACAACTAAACGCAATCTATTGATTCCGAAAAGTGCTGTTTCAGGAATGAAAAAAGTCCCTGTTTCAACTAATGAACCATTTTCAAAAACGAGTTCCAGAACTTCTTCGTCTTCATCATAGATAAAGTTTCTATTATAATCTATATACATTCCTAGTATAGGTGCGCCAAATGAAGATTCAGCAATCTCTATAGAAACATTAACTTGTTCACCAGGTTCGTATCTTCTTTCTAAAGAACCTCTAAAATCATCATATCCGTCGGGATCTGAATTAAAGGTAGATGTATTGGTAATTCCATTAATAGTAAAACTAGTTATATGAATCGAATTCGGGAATAAGTCAGGTACTTCACAATAGTCTTCGAAACAAGTAAAACATTGTGGTCTTGCATTATAAATCCCTGAGAACCCACTTTGTTCATCATCACATATTGTACGAACTCTTATATCATACTCTATACATTGATCTAGAATAGATAAACTAAATGTTGAGGTGAATTCAGGAATATCTACGGTAGTCCAAGGAAAAGTCCCAGATTCTCTATATTGTAAAGTATGTCCTGTGGCATTAGTTTTTGGAATCCAATTAATAATCAGACCTTCTTCGTCCCATAAAATTGACGGAGGATCACATTGTGCGCTTGCGTGACTTCCGTAAACTATGAATAACGTTAATATCAGTATAATTCTTTTCATTAAGTATATTGTATTATTCAGAATAAAGGCAATTGCCTATTGATTTAATATGATGCAATATAATACATTTCTATGGCTCGTAATATATCAAAGACACAAATTTGTGAATTTACTTGATAGACTTAATAAAATTGTCTTTTTGAAGTTTTAAGAAATGTGATTAAATCCTTGACAATTTTAATACTTTTTTGTGCCATATTCAATGAGTATTTTACCATCTTTGGGTGTGCAAATACAGTTAAATCTATCTGTTAAAAAGGATTAATAATAATATATTAGGAATTTTTTTCATATGTATCTTGTAGTTTTACAGTATAGTTTATATATTTGTTAATCATTATGTATTAAAAGTGAGAAACATCAATATTGATTAAGTAAAAATTTATCATGTTTAGAAAACTACAATTTCTTGTTTTATGCTTTTGTTTTACTTTGACGATTAGTCAAACTAACGCTCAAGACTTATTTGCAAAGGCAAATAAACAGTTCAAGCTAGGAGCTTACGATCTAGCTATTTATAATTATCAGAAAATACTTCGTACTGATCCTCAGAATGCCACTGTTATAGGTAATATGGCGGAATCATATTTCAGGACTCAAGACTATTTAAGTGCAATTAAATGGTATCAAGAACTTGAGACAAATGAATTTATGGAGCCTAGGCACATGCTTAACTCTTGCTCTCTAATAACTACTTCAGCTGCATTCCTTACAACAGTATA
>CAZMKA010000336.1:0-2314 GCA_964566605.1 uncultured Saprospiraceae bacterium
TTTTAACTCAGATTAAAAACCCAAGAGGAGGTTTGACAGATTTAAACTGGGAAGGAAATACTTACAATAAAATTGTTCAAAGAAACAATGATGGTGATTCTAATGTATTCGACGATACCAATACACAAACTGGGGGAGTGAGAATTAAAAATATTATATATACTCCTAACATAGGTCCAGTAATGTCTAAAGACTATAGCTATGAAGATGGAATATTAAATAATGATTATCAATATTATTGGCCCAACTATTCTGGTGAATTATCTATAGGAGGAAATTATACTTCATTCCGATTTAACACAAGTTCGATAATTCCAGTTAGTAATAATAGTACGGGCAACCACATCGGTTACAGTAAGGTAACTGAAACTTTTGCCGATGAGAGTTATTCAACGTACTATTTTGCTAATCATGAAAATCATGAAGATATTGGCGGTGAAAATTTAGATCAATTATATACAAATACTATTGACCCACAAAAGACACCGTATACACCAGTGAGAAGTATTGCTGTCAAAAGAGGAACATTAATACAAAAACAAGATTATTCATCTGACAATATCCTTATCAAACAAATAGATAATATTTTTGATGAAACATCTACTAATCAACAAACAGAAATAAAGGCTATATCTAAAAAATTCCTCAAGATCGCGAATGGTGAATTTGGCATAGAAGGCACAGCATATTTAATCAATACTTATCCATATAATAATACTTTTACAACGACTCAGTTGTTCGATGAAGTTGGAACTCAAAGTGAGAGCATCACTCAGTCAATGGAATACAATTCATATAATCTGCTTCGTAGGAAAAATATTATTAACTCTGATGGCCAAGATTTTGAAACGGAGTTTGAGTACACTAATAATTACTTTTGGAATGATGCAATTAAAGACCAATTATTAGGTAAGAATCAATTATATCCTTCACATTCCACATTAGAATATGTAAATAATCAATTGGTAAAAACAACTAGCTTTCATTATGCTCAAATCAATGGAGATGGATCATCAAATAAGTGGTGGGATTCTGACCCTAATCTGGACATAATATTACCTGAAGAATTTAGGAGGACCGAATTAGAAACAAATTATGACTTAGTTTCTAATCAAGGGATAACAACTTTGGGGGAGGTTATTGAATATGATTTGGATGTCTCTAAAGCTTCACAATTTAAACAGAAAGGATATAATACTAGATTTTTATCTTGGAATCAACGTGGACAAATATTAACCAATTCATACCAAAGTCATAGTGAATCGATGTCATATGACGATAGACATAGACCTTTGTCTATGACTTATAAAGACGGGACAAAAAAACAGTATACGTGGGATGATTTAAATAGATTGAAGTCAATAGAGGATATAGCGAATGGCAATTCTACATTTTACACTTATGGATATAGTAATTCTAATAGTAGTGGTAATTTTTTAAAGTCAAAAACAGAATATCCATCATTAGGTTTTAAACAAGAAAGTATAATAAATATTACTTTTTTGGATGGCTTAAATAGAGAAGTGCAATTAAAAAAAGTTGGGCAAGGAACAACGGATCAACAATCTGTAATTATAAGTAAATCCTACGATGATCGAGGTAATATCCACAGAGAATATGATCCGCGGATTGTATTTAATAGTAATGAAAACTTTGAAAGCAGTTTTGGAAGTAAGTTTACAGAATATATTTATGAAGACAATCCACTAAAGAGGATACGTAAGTCTACTTCTTCCGAAGGATGGGAAACAAATTATGAATACAGACCAAATGAACTAGACGATAAAGTAATTGATTATAGGACTTTGAATAATGATCATTATCTTAAAAATCAATTATTTAAAACAACTGTAATAAATGGAGATGGTAATAAATCAATAACATTTGCAGACAGAATGGGAAGAACTGTTTTAAATCGTCAGACTAATGCAGCCGAAGATGAATCAAGTTGGCTAGACACGTACACATTGTATGATAAAAGAAGTAATCCAGCAATTGTTATCCCTCCAGGATCTGATGTAGATAATACTAATCTCAATTTTAGGTATACTTATACGGCTTTTGACGAGCCATTATCAGTATATGTTCCAGATAAGGGTTTAACATCATACTCTTACAACAGTAAGGATCTTCTGGAAGAAATGATAGACCCTAAAATGTTGTCTAAAGGTGTTAGCCTTTATAACAGATATGATAGTTATGGACAATTAGCATCAAGCCATATTAATGACATCGTAAATCCTAATACATGTGTTAATAGAGAACTAGAAGAATTTGAACGAGTTTACAAATTAGACTCACTCACACGAAACAT
>CAZMKA010000337.1:0-2307 GCA_964566605.1 uncultured Saprospiraceae bacterium
GTATTTAGAGAGAAAAGAAAAGACTTTACTGGCAAAACAATCCAATATCACCCTGGCTCAGTAAGAAAAAACAATGGTGCGCCATATTGGAGGGTTTCAGACGGTTCTATTAGATGGCCTTGGTCTCCAGCAAAATCATAATAATATGAGTATAAATAGATTAAATTTATTAATTGAAAGTCTTGAAAATTTATCTAAAAGTTATCAAGAACAAAAAAAAATGTTTCCTGATTATGTTGATTTTTTTGATGCAGTAATTGGAGAATTTATGGATTCATTCAATTTACTTCCAAGTATTATGGAAGAAGATAGGATTAGTTATGAATCGGTAATTGAAATCCTTCGATGTTTTAACTTAATTGATCTTACATTTAGAACAAGCGATAATTTATCAGATGAGAATTTTAGGAATGATTCTAATTGGCAGTTAGTTAGAAAATATGCCGGTAGAGCACTAAGGCAAATTAGAAATGATACTTTTTAATATGTAGATTTTAAGAATAATCCAGAAAAGTATGATATTATTAATCTAAATTAATTGATGAAGAATTTGGTAATCTTATCAATTAAGTAATTATAAACACTTATAAAAATATGTTTATATATTAAGAAAAATAAGCGACACTAGCTTTATCATCTTGGATATAATTGTCGATTAAATCAAGTAGAATGTTTAAAATATCTAAAACGAATTCGATAATTAATTAAACTGATGGCATTGGATTATGATAATCAAAAAAAATGCTTCCCAAAGTATATTTAATTTCCTTTTGAAATTTATGATTCCTTTGAAGGTTTATTACCTATGTTGCCATTTTTAATTGAAGACAATGTTTTCACGCTAAATGAAATTGCAGCTTTAATACGAATGAAAATTTTAATTCAAGCAATTTTTGATGACCCATCATATAACAAACTTGAAGATTCATAAATCCTCGGTAAAGTTGAATGGACACAAATACAGAAATACGCAAAAATTATTCTTTTAGAAAGAAAGGAGAAAAACGATGAACCTGATTTAACGTGGATATAAAATAGGAATTTAGCGATAAAGACATAGAAGATACGCCAACACTTTGGCAAATAAATTATCCTAATGAAAAGCCACTTGTATAGTGGCTTTTTTACTTTGCAAAAGTCTTATTTAGATCAAGCTTTTTGAGCAGTCAATCCAAAGTATAGAGAATGTCGTCTTTATCACAGTAGGGTAAAACTATAAAACAAAAAAAATGCTATGCTATTCCACGCTTTAACGTGACAATTAATTGCATATCAAAAAGAAATACCCACCCATATTATCTAGCAATAATTCTAAATAAACTTACATTTCAATACAACAACAGATTTAATTAGTATCACCTCACCACCACAACCTGTCCTCTATAAAACGCCCCATCTTTATCCTCTACAACCACATAATATACGCCGTATCCCAAACCACTAATATCTATTCTCGACGTGTTTTCTCCCATTCGGATTACTCGTTGTCCCAAGGAACTATATACCACTACTTCTTTTACACTCGCATATGGAAATCCTATTTGCACCTCACTTTTCGCTGGATTCGGCGATAATTTAAATGAACCTATCTCTATCTCGCTGGTAGAAATCACAGGCTGAATATTCGAAATAGCCCAATTGTCAATATATATTCCTTCCCCATTTACAAAATTATCACTTCCAAATTCCAAGGTAAATTCCACTTCCATTCCTGCCCATGCTGTTAAATCTATTTCTTCCGTTACCCATCCAAATTCTCCATCATATACTGGCACGCCTTCAGGTTGAAAATTTTGTGGTGATTCACTGTAATTCCCACATAATGGAATCTCAGGATTTCCTATCGTATTAATATATAATGCCGCATAATCATAATTCGATTCTATATCTACCCATAAATCAAATTTCAATTTTACATCTCCATTATCAGGAAGAATTACAGGTTTACTTTTTACAGACTTTGTCGTTCCATTATCATAATTAGCAGCTGGCGATTCTGTAAAAGAAAATTCTTCACTTACCACATTATCGGTCGCATAAAACCACTGCTCACCATCCGCTACCCAAAAATCATCAGCATCTATTATATCCTGAACAACGAACGTTTCTATTCCTCCTATTGAATAAATATAACTCAACGTATCATTAATGATTTTTACATCATTACTCGATTGAATAACTACAGTAATTTCTTCTCCATATTCCACACTCTCATCTATATCAAGAACAATTAATTCCGACGTCTCTTCGAGTTGCTCTAAATCATAACTTAAGAATGTCTGACTCAATGTAGCATTATCTGTAATC
>CAZMKA010000338.1:0-2261 GCA_964566605.1 uncultured Saprospiraceae bacterium
CAACTTGCATAGCCCTTGTTGGTGGCGATGGCACAATGAATTACTTCCTAAATCGGTTTCCTAAAATAAACACACCTCTCATTTTATTCCCTGGTGGCACAGGCAATGACTTTTATTGGAAACTATACAATAAGAATAGCATTTCGGAACAATTAAAAATTCTCTCTTTAGCTACAAATAAGGAAGCCAGAACTAAACTCATAGACATCGCTGAATGCGTTTTAGATAATAAAGAAACGAAGTATTATGTAAACGGCGTAGGCCTCGGCTTTGATGGAGGAGTATTACAAAGCATGAATGCTATCCGTTTCTTTGGTGGTTTTCTTGGCTATTACCTGGTGGTTCTTAAAACTATTTTTAAGTTTAAGGAGCCGCTTTATACAATACAAATTGATAATAACGAACCAATGCCGGAGCAAGCCTTAATGATTGTAAACATTGCCAACTCGTCTCGTACCGGTGGAGGTTTTATGATATCGCCACATGCTCAAGTAAATGATGAAAAATTGAATTTATTGTATTGTTCTGTACCTTCTATTTTTAAACGCTTGGCCTTATTTCTTAAAGTGGGAAGTGGGAAGCATATAAATAGTAATGTAGTTCATTACTGTGAAGTGAATAAAGTTTCTATCTCTAGTCCAACTAATGTAAAAGCACAGTTGGATGGGGAGTTGATTGAAGCAAGCTCTTTTGAGATTGGCTTGGCGGATTGGAAGTTGATCATTCTAACCTAATTCATAATTACTATTTTCTAACTATATTTAAATTAGTGAAACTTGGATTAACATCATTTCTTTTACTCTTTTCAATTGTTTCGTTTGGCCAATTGAATGTAAGTGCGGTTGATATAAATTTGATTAAATCAGATAATAATGAATTTTCGTTAATCTCTGCACCATACACCAATCATGTGACGACCCAATTAGGCAAAACAGTCGTTCGTGATATTCAGAATAATGTGCACTATGTTATTCCAAGGTATTTTTCTCTTATTGATCGAGAACGGTACCTATTCATAGATAATAGCGGCGAGTACGTCGTCTATATTGTCAGTCATAATATATTCCATAGACCCCTTGTTGAAAAGTCTATACAAATTTTTCGAAATGGCAGAAAGTTCCATTCCTATGATTTAAATGAACTAACAGATGATTCCATTGCTAAAAAAAATAAACTATTTTTTGACGATGTAATAGATTCGATAGGATTTGGGAAACATTTCTATGCAAAGAATACGAGCGAGTTGAAAAAGAAGGTCTTTATGAACCCAGTTCTATCCAATGATAGAAAAGTACTCATCTTTGCTCAAGGATATAAAGTAATAGAATTAAACTTAAAGGATGGTAAAATAAAATCTTATCCACTTCAGGATTTAAAACTTCAAGAACTAAATAGTTACAACAAGCCAATTTCTAACTCAATCAATCATCATGTAATCTATCCAAAAAATTTAATAGTAAAGGGAACAAACAAACATATTTACGATGCTTTAGCTGATTTGCTTAATCTTAAACTAACATCAAGACTTGGCTCTGATTTATTCATTCAATACGGAAGTGAAATATCATTTCTTATAGATCGAAATGGAAATTGCTCAGAGATAGAAATAAATGCCAATAAAAGAATTTCCGAAGATTCCGTTAGAATGTTTTTTGAAAATTGCAACATTGATTTTTCTTACCGAGAACAAAGTGCCATTGAGAAAAAGTTTACCAACCATATAAAGTTTGTTAATAACGCTACCCTAGACGATACCGTAGACAAATGGCAGGTCACTATTTATCCAAGCTTTACGGAAAAAGACCTACAACTTTCTAAAAAATTAAAACACAAAGAAATTCAAGATCAACTCGCAATATCTAAAAAGAATCTAGTTGCGGATTCCATCTATGGCATTTACATACCGAAAAATATTGAGGATTGCTTTCATACATTAAACAACATAATGAAAAAAGAAGATATTGACAAAATCAAAAATATCAAATCGAATAATGATCTCTCAGCTTATCATTTTGGAATTGGGCTATGGATGAGAAACAATTGGGGACTTTGGGTAGGTTCTAGACTAAGCGAATATTTTCATAGTCGCAACATAAACCACCCAGATAGTATATCTAGCAGAATACTCTCTTTTTATCACGAATGGTTAAATGACAAGAACTCTGCTTGGGAGAAATTTCATATTTTAGAAAAATAGATTGCCATCAAAACCTAAAATGCACAAACAACCGTCCAAAATTTTTACTATCCTTATCAATACG
>CAZMKA010000339.1:0-2247 GCA_964566605.1 uncultured Saprospiraceae bacterium
GATGAAATCAATAATGGTGAATGGTACTCAGCTCGTCAAGATAGAATGCATGATTTATCAATAGTCGGTATTTATGAATTGACAAAAAGGATAAGTTTCTCAGGGAGTTGGGTTTATTACACAGGTGATGCAGTAACCTTTCCTTCAGGAAAATACTTCATTAATAATCAACTTGTAAATCTTGTATCAGATCGAAACGCGGACAGATTACCTGACTATCATCGTCTTGATCTTGGCTTTACATGGATAATATCTGATAACGATAGATTTTATAATGACCTCAACATTTCTGTCTACAATGTATACAATAGAAGAAATGCCTTCACTATAACGTTTGACGAGAATGAAGCGGGACAAACAGAGGCTACGAGGTTAGCTTTATTTGGGGCAATTCCATCATTAACTTGGAACTTTAGGTTTTAAGATATAAACTATTAAAAATGAACAATACTTATCTATATATATTAAGCATACTTGGTGTTATTTCCTTTACGTCTTGTGAAGATGTCATTGATCTTGAATTAGATAACACAGACCCACGTGTGGTCATTGAAGCCATAACTGACATGAATACTTCTAGCATAGAAGTTGATGTAAGTTTAACAACCGATTTTTTCGATGAATCAGTCCCAAATGTTGTGACAGATGCGAGTGTAACATTAATAAATGAAGCTGGTGACCAAACTATCATACCAGTAAATGCGGAGGGAAGCTACAGCTTATCTCCTATTGATATAGTTTCGGGAGAGAAATATACACTTGAAGTTGTTGTTGATGGGGAGACATACACAGCAGAAACTTTTGCCCCATTTCAAGTTGATATCTTGGCTATTGATACTTTATTAGAACCTCCTTTTTTTGAAGGTGGAAATCCATTTTTCCAATGCTTTTATTCATGGCAAGATACTCCAAACGAAGAAAATCATTACCAATTACGAACATTTATCAATGATACACTATCAGGACCTTTGGCCATATACGATGACGATGGACTGGATGGACAACTATTTATAAGGCCATTAATGGCTTTAGTAGAATTTGGAGATACTGTAAGATTTCAACTTCTAAGCATCGATAAAGAGACCTATGACTATTTTGTCGAATTTAACGCTGCAGTTTCACAAGGATTCAATAGTACCACTCCATTTAATCCACAAGGAAACTTCGATAATGATGGATTGGGTTATTTTGGTATTCGAATTTATAATGAAGTAAGCATACAATTTTAGAAAAGGGGGCTTTCGCCCAAAGGGAAAACAGGAACAGGCAATCGGGATAGAGATAGAAAGGACGTTATGAAATAACGGTGCGCAGCACGGAGCTTTGCGAACTCCTGCATAGCTCGGCATTTATGATTCAACTGAATCATAAATGATCCCCCTAAATAAAAATATACTATCTTTATTACATGCTTTCTTTCATTTACAATATCTTAAAGCTTATAATCATATTAGTACTTCCTTTCATCATTTTGATAAGAGGTGCCGTTTATTTATACCTTGACCAGGGCATGAATTATATGATTTCATTGTTGACTTCTGGACTTATTACTTCAGTATTACTAGTCATCTACTTCAGTATATTCTATGGAAAATTGACCAAAAGACGTACTAAAATCAAGTACTTACGCAGAAGATTTACCGTGATTTTTTTTCTTGTTGGGGCATTTACACTCTATGGAATAGTTAATCTTTCCGATGCCAATGCTAAAAGTACTCAAGTGAAGAAAGAATTCACGGAACTACACCCTATTCTACGCCTAGGAACAAGTACTATTTTTTTATTTGATAGAAAAGCAATTATGACCGATGGATCAAGAATTCCTGAAGATTATAAAAAAATGGGATTAAAAACAAATTCATCATCTTTACACTACAAGCAAAAATCAGGTTTCGTTCATGCGATCGATTTACGAACCAAAGGTAGGTGGGAAGCTAGAAATAATGCTTTGGAATGGTACTTTAAAATCATGGGATTCCAAACCCTTAGACACGTAGGAACCGCTGATCACTTACATGTCGCTTTACCTTTAAAATAGCTCTTTTATTTATGTGTTAATAGTTCATCCATTTCTTGAAATCTGAACTACGTTGCCTACTCACAACAAACTCCATATCACCAGCTTCTTCTAGTTTTAATTTTAGCCGATGATTAAAATAAGACTCAAACTTTAAAATGGCAGATTTATGCACAATTTGTCCTCTATTTATTCTAAAAAACATACTGGGATCAATCGTATTATAAAAC
>CAZMKA010000340.1:0-2242 GCA_964566605.1 uncultured Saprospiraceae bacterium
TCTTCCACTTTTTGTATCTTCGTTCTCAAGGACGAACTGCGTTTAGCAGGTAGTTCTATGCCATTTGAAAACCGAACTAAATTTGGTCATTTGAAATAATATTTAAATGTTTGTCTAAATAACTAAATAAAATGAATTCCCTATTTAAAGCTCTTAATGATGAAACTCGCAGACAGATTGTTGAATTATTAAAAGAGAAAGATATGAATGCTGGAGAAATTGCGGAACAATTCAATATATCCAAACCAAGCATTTCACATCATCTTGACATTTTAAAAAGAGCCGATTTAATAACAAGCGAGAAAAAAGGACAATTTGTAGAATATTCATTAAACACTAGCATATTAGAAGACTTAATAAACTGGATACTAACTTTAAAAAAATAAATTATGAACCTAAAAAAGGAATTACCACTTGTTGTAATTGTATTATTACCTTTTATTTATTTGGGATATATCTGGAATCAGTTGCCTGAAAAAGTTCCTTTGCATTGGAATATTAAAGGAGAAATAGACAGATATGGAGAAAAAATTGAATTGATAATTATTCCGTTTTTATTACCTCTACTTGTATATATTATTTTTCTAGTTGTCCCGCAAATTGACCCAAAAAACCAATTGAATAAAATGGGAAATAAACTTCAAACTATAAAATTTTTGTTAACCACATTTATGTCAATATTAGCTTTGTTTATTTTATATACAGCAAAAAATGAATCATTCGCTAATCCGAATTACATTGTACTGCTAATCGGAGTTTTATATTTAGTATTTGGGAATTATTTTAAAACAATCAAAGCAAATTACTTCATTGGAATTAGAACACCTTGGACTTTAGAAAACGAAACTGTTTGGAAAGAAACACACAAATTAGGAGGGAAAATGTGGTTTATAGGTGGTCTTATAATTATACTTTTAAGTTTGTTATTAGAAAAGCAAACAAATTTTACAATATTTATAGTTATCACAGCTATTATAACTATTATTCCTGTAGTCTATTCATACCTAAAATTTCAAACCCTTAAAAAACAAGCTAAATGAAAACCAAACTTTTATATTTTATAATTACAACAATTACATCATTTAATATATATTCTCAAAATAATAGACCTCAAGAACCTAAAGAGCCTTTTGAGTATATAAGTGAAAATGTCGTATTTAAAAATAACCTTGATAGCATTTCTCTTGCAGGAACAATTACATATCCAAAAATGGGTACAGATTTTCCGGCTGTAATTTTGATTAGTGGTAGCGGACCTCAAGACAGAAATTCTGAACTATTGAACCATAAGTCATTTTTAGTTATAGCTGACTACCTAACTAAAAGAGGAATTGCTGTATTACGAGTTGATGATAGAGGAACTGGCGAAACCGAAGGTAACTATAATGAAACTGGGCTCAATGGATTTGTTAACGACACTAAAAGTGCAATTGAATTCCTAGAAACTCGTAGTGAGATTAATCATTCTAAAATTGGTTTAATCGGTCACAGTTTAGGTGGTGTTATTGCACCAATTATTGCAAGTGAAGAAACAGACGTTTCTTTTATTGTCATTCTTGCTGGTTCTGGTATAAGAGGAGACAAACTTATGCTATTACAAAAAGAATTAATAGAACGAAAAATGGGTGTTCCAGAAGTTGGGATTACACAAGGACAAAATAATATGAAAGGTGCTTATGATATAATTTTAAAATCAAACGAGAACGAAATTGAATTACAAGCTGAACTAAGAAGTCATTTTACTAAAGTGTTTGGTTCAATGTTACCTGAAAGTCAAATACAAACCATTTCAGAACAAATGTCAATTCCTTGGCTAATAGATTTTATAAAATTTGACCCACAAACGGTTTTGAGTAAAACAAAATGTCCTGTTCTTGCACTTAATGGGTCAAATGATTTACAAGTACCACCAAAAGAAAACCTAGAAACTATCGAAAAAATCTTAAAAGAAAGTGGAAACGAGGATGTCGTAATAAAAGAATTGGAAAACTTAAATCATTTATTTCAAGAAAGTGAAACTGGATTACCAAATGAATATGCAACTATTGAACAGACCTTCTCACCAAAGGCTTTGGAAATAATAGCAGAATGGATAAAACAACAAACTGAATAAAAAAACGGCATAGAACACCGTGTATATTTAATTGCTTGGTTATCGACTACTTGCGAAAATCCTTGCAGATTTTATATTCGGTTTTTATTTGCTAACTTTAGTGCTTAAACCACGCAACTAATCATACAC
>CAZMKA010000341.1:0-487 GCA_964566605.1 uncultured Saprospiraceae bacterium
GAACCTTTCTTATCCGCTATTGATCTTCCATAAAGTGAGCTGATATCTCCAGACTTGTCCTTGAGTGGGAAGATGATGCAGTTTTGCAACTGCTTGTATTCTGTTTGATAATGATTATAGCCGATCTCTAATTCTGCATTGTGGATGTTTCTGTCTTTTAGATATGCGATAGCGTTCTTACTTCTGTGTAAGCTCTGTCTTAGCTTGATGAAGATTTCTGATAGGCTTGGAGTTCATTTAATTTCGCCACACAACTCAGCCGCTTTCTTTAGGGCTTCATGCTTTGTACTATTTTCCATCTTCTGTATCATCTCAATAGCATCGCCACTTCCTGCGGTACAGTTGGAAGAGAAGCAAGTCCAAGTGTTGGTCTTTGGGTAGATCTGTAGTGATGGAGTCTTGTCATTATGCCAAGGACAGTTTAAGCGGTGGTTTCTATCTGTTGATAGATTGTAATGATTGAGCACGGTTTGTATGCTGAGAGTGG
>CAZMKA010000341.1:497-2233 GCA_964566605.1 uncultured Saprospiraceae bacterium
CTAAACAACAAAGAACTATTGGCTTTAATTACGTCTTATAATTACTTAACTTCGCACTATCACTGTATTTTAGGACACATAACAGGCTTATAATGGATAAAATCGCAATAACAATAGCTAATCTAAGGAAGGAAAAAGGATGGTCTCAGACTGACTTATCGGATAAAAGTGGTGTCTCTCGTGAGATGGTTGGTAAATACGAGCGTGGCAAAGCAATACCTTCTGTAGATGCTGCAAAAAAAATAGCTGACGCTTTTGACGTTAGCTTAGATTACCTCGTTGGTGAAGGCATCAATGCTGCTTTCGATAAAAAGACTCTCAACAGATTACAAGAGATTCAAAACATGGATTCTACAGCCAAAAATAATCTCTTCAACATTATAGATGCTGTTATCCGTGATTATAAAACGCAAAAAGCTTATGCATCATGACTTGGTTTGATTCTATTACTAAATCTATCACTGTTTTTAGAGAAGATGAAAATGGCAATATTTACCCTGTTGAACTTAGCAAGGAAAAAGCCTGGTATATTGGACCTACAGCTAATGAATTTTCTCACCTCTCAGCCGAGTATATCAAATCATCAGCTGCACTCATCCAACTCAACAAAGATATAGGAGAATCTTTTGGCGCTGTTCCAGCATACCTTGCTCTACATGGCTTAGAACTAAAACTCAAAGGAGCTCTGCATGTTTTTGATGCCAACACCTATACTGTGAGAAAATTACGCTTTGATCTCGGTCATAGAATTAATGACTTATTAACTGAATACCACAAACACTTTGATTCTCTATTAGAGCAATTCAAAAAAGAAAAGCAAGAAGAAATTTCTGAAGTCTTTGATAGCTACGCCACAAAACACTATGAGTACTTAGATGATAGACATAACGAAGAAGGAAGTCCATTAGTAGTCAATTTCGAACTAATTGAAGAAGTTGTTTTCACTATAATTGACACAATAAACATTCAACTCAATAATAATTTCGACAGTATTGACTAATCGGGTTTTATGTACATTGACTTTCGGAAGACTCCATATCTGCAAATAATCTAAAAACCGTATTAATTGCCTCTCCATTTTTGAGCGAATTCTCTGGTAATATTTCAACTATGCCGTTAAATCCTTCAAAACCCGTAAACGAGGAAGATCTTTGCTGTGGAACTAATGTTACTTTACTCAACTTCTGTACAAAACCAACAATACTAGATTTAGACACAACCTCTTTGTAATTAGTACAACCAAGTAACTTTGATAGCTTTTTATTAAACTTTGAAGTAGTGTATTCCTCTCCCTCTTCATTTTTTTCAGAGAGTTCTAATGATTCTATTAATCCATCGTGGACATAACAAAACCTGTATCTCGTTTCTTCTGAACCGAAAATAACAATTGATCACCGCATTTATAAATTGATACTATTCTCATAATCATTCTAAAAACTCATGTGTAAATTGAACTCCCCTACTATTGGCGTAAGATTCTGCAAACTCAAGTATTCCTGATTGACCAGGCAAAGGAGTGTCGAATGGAAAAATCATGTGCAATCGACGAGCACTTACTGGATTTACTCCAGGTTGACCTATTATTACTCCACTATGCGTTATTGGAAAACTAGCATCTGCTAAATCATCAACATAACGCATTATCAATTCTTCCAACTTAGATACATTTTGATATGTAGATGCAAATAAATCAGTTGATTTTACACTTGTTGCCAACTCAGCAGCTTCATCAAAAT
>CAZMKA010000342.1:0-2228 GCA_964566605.1 uncultured Saprospiraceae bacterium
ATACCACACTACACCATTTTTTGCTACCACATAATAACCTGGATTATCAGGTATATCAACAATTGCTACAGGATCGATAAAGGTATGTCCTGGAAAAGCATCAACTACTTTCCAGTCGGACTTATGAGGGTTTTCTTCGGGAAAGACACCATTCATAAAAGGGTCAATAGCTTCAGGGCTCTCTAAACCATATGGATTAGGAAGTATTGCTAACGAGCATAAAATTGCTAGGACTCCAACAGAAAATAGTGCTAATTTTTTCATTTTGTAAAGTTACAATTGATTTTCAACTTAAATGCTTTTAGTGCAGGTTTAAACGTCCAGCTTTTGTCAATATAACTACCTAACAAATTTTTATCTTTGGAGTTGAAGAAAGTTATACCATTAAACGAAATAAATAAGTAATGAAACCGACTGAAGAAGATTTTTGGAGTGCAAGATATGATGAAGGGAAAACAGGATGGGATATTGGCTCGCCCTCTACTCCACTCAAGACTTATATTGATGGGATTAAAAATAAGGAAGCTAATATACTGATACCAGGTGCAGGCAATGCGTATGAAGCGGAATATGCTTGGAAAAATGGGTTCAAGAATATAAATATATTAGATATTTCAACGAAACCGCTATCAGCATTTAAAGCAAGGAATCCTAGTTTTCCAGAAGAGCAATTACATCATGACAATTTCTTTCTCTTTGAAGGGAAATATGATATCATTTTAGAGCAAACGTTCTTTTGTTCATTTTTACCGACGAAAGAAAATAGGTTGGCTTACGCCCAAAAGATGAACGAATTACTTTTGGAAGGTGGAATCTTAGCGGGAGTATTATTTAATTTTCCAGTGGTTCATGATTCGGAGAAAAGACCATTTGGAGGAACGAAGGAAGAGTATTTAGCTTATTTCGAGCCTTTGTTTTCACACGTGAAAATAGAGAATTGTTATAATTCTATAGCTCCACGAGCGGGAAAGGAGTATTTTTTGCTTGCTCAGAAGTAATCTATATAAAGTTCAATATAACATTCCCAGTCTTCTCTCCTGTCATCATATATTCATAAGCTTCTTTAGCCTTTTCTTTTGGGTACACCCGATCAATAATTGGTTTAAACTTTCCACTTTCAATGAGTTTATTCATGAACTCTAGACTTCGTTTGGGTTTGGAAGGAATAGGAAAAATAACACGTTTTTTGCTAAAAATCGTTGTAAAAGGCAAATACAAATTTTCATTTCCTGGACCTAATTCCGACGAAATGTAAATAGCCTTATCCGCCATAATCGCTTTGCAAGCACTAAATGAACTTTTACCCACTGCATCCGCCACGTAATCATATCGTGTCTCATCTGTAGTAAAGTCTTCTGTTTCGTAATTCCAGCATTTCTCCACTCCAAGCGATTTAATCAATTCGATATTTTTCGTATTAGCAACTGCAGTGACTTTGGCCCTATAATAAATGAGTTGTTGAACTACTGCCGAACCTATTGCACCTGTAGCTCCATTAACAAGGACTTTGTCTCCTGGTTTGATCTGAATTTTATTTAAAAAATTGAATGCATAATGCGCCCCTTCCGCACACGCTACAACTTGATCTAGTTCTATGTTTTCAGGTACTTTCAAAACAGCTTTGGTTTCCTTAATGACCATGTATTCGGCCTGCGAAGAAAGTCCTTCATCATTTAATCCCCATACTTTATCACCTACTTTGAAAGCAGTTACATCCTTACCAACCTGCACCACTTCTCCTGCAAAATCTGTCCCAGTCACAAGCGCTCTTGGTTTAAACAAACCAGTAAATGCTCTAATCAGATAAGGTTTACCAGTAAGAATACCGCCATCTGTTCGGTTAACAGTAGTGTAATGAACACGAATACAAATTTCATTCTTTCGAGGTGAAGGTTTATCGATTTTACTCAAACTAAGAACAGAGGGTGTACCATATTTTGTACGTGTAATTGCTTGCATTTTCATATAAAACAATAATACATAAGGAATTGATAATGTGACTTATAAATTATATTAACACATTGAATTATTAGATTTAAAAACAAAAACTGCTTCGAAATCATCAAGATTAAGAAGCAGCTAATTACCACATTTTTTGGGGTAGCAAGAAATAAATGATAATGAAAAGGGCATTTGGTGTTTATTAAAATATACAGATTGCACTTTATAATTACGGTTAAAATTCAGTAATTATCCAAAGATAATCGAGAAGAAAAGCATGACCAATC
>CAZMKA010000343.1:0-2216 GCA_964566605.1 uncultured Saprospiraceae bacterium
TGCTTCTTACTCATATTACAATATACGAAATATGAACCTATTTTACAAAAAAAAAAGAGACTGCCTTTTGAGACAGCCTCTTTTTTTTTGGGCCACAGCCCTACATATTAAAAACTTCAGCTATTCATCATTCAACTCTCCCCACACATCAGCTAATGGATCACTAAAATTTGTTCCTCCTACGAGAAAGTCTTTGGAAATAACATCGAATTCAGCTAATCCAAAAAGTACTAATTCCATTGCTAACAAAGGATCACTTTTATATAATTCCGACATACTTGCAATAGCTTCAAGACCTGCTATTTCCTTTAATGCTTCTTTATATTCATCATGTGAAAAATCATTCAACAAATCTGCTTGATTTCCTCCACCAAAATATGCTTTCACTACGCCATAAGGATCTTTCTCTTGATTTCTTGTCATCTTATTCGGATCGACAAAATTTTCAAGGAATAAGGTTTTGATAGCACCATTGATAAAAGACAATGCTACTTTATGTGCTCCCTCCTGCTCTCCTTCATAGACTAATTCAACTTTACCAGTAATCGCAGGAATTATACCCCATAAATCACTTAATCGTGCAAAGCCTTTTTTCTCATTATTCTTCAGCATCCTTAACTCGACAGTAGAGAATAAATTCTCCATTGCTGATATACTCAACCTTGCACTTACACCACTCTTCTCGTCTACATAATCACTATACCTAGCTTCGAAACTTGCTAATTCAATCAACTGATTAATCGCTTCTGGAACATAAATATCCGCTCGCTGCTCATCACTGATAACCGCTTCTTGACTTGTGATAGACATCGCATCATCAAGCTCTTCAGGGTAATGTGTAAGAATCTGGCTTTCGATTCTATCTTTTAGTGGTGTGATAATTGAACCTCTATTGGTGTAATCTTCAGGGTTTGCAGTGAATACAAACTGAATATCAAGCGGCAAAGCCATTTTAAATCCTCGAATCTGAATGTCTCCTTCTTGTAAAATATTAAATAAAGAAACCTGAATTCTAGCTTGTAAATCAGGTAATTCATTCATCACAAATATACATCTGTGTGACCTTGGTATTAATCCATAATGAATTACCCTAGGATCATTATACGGCAACTTGAGAGATGCAGCTTTTATAGGATCAACATCACCTATAAGATCAGCAACTGAAACATCAGGTGTTGCTAACTTCTCTACGTATCGATCTTCTCTATGTATCCATTCTACAGGGGTTTTATCACCCATTTCAGCAAGTGTTTTTTGCCCGCTGAAAGTAATAGGATTCATAGGATCATCATTCAATTCATTTCCTGCAATGATAGGAATGAATTCATCGAGCAGATGAACCATCAATCTCGCCATTCTTGTTTTTGCTTGACCTCTTAAACCTAGTAATAAGATGTTATGTCTTGAAAGTAATGCTCGTTGAACATCGGGAATAACAGTCTCATCGTAACCAATTATCTGTGAAAACATCTTTTCACCTTTTTGAATTTTGGAACGAAGATTATCTCTTATCTCTTGTTTAATACTTTTGGGCTTATACCCAGCTTTCCTTAATTGTCCTAAGGTTTTTATTTTATCGTGATTCATCTAATTATTTTCTCTTCTTTTTATTCTCTTTGTAATCCATAAATACGAACTCGCCTAGTCCTTCTAGAGAGCTGTAAAATGCTTTACCGTTATTCGCGTTTGTAAATTGATCTACGAATTGCACAAGATATGGATCTCTTGCAATCATGAATGTTGTAATGGGAATTTGTAATTTTCTAGCTTTGACAGCAAGTGAAAGTGTTCTGTTTAATATCCCACGGTCTAATCCAAAACTATTTTTGAAATACTTTTTACCTTTCTTGATACAGGTAGGTTTCCCATCTGTAATCATCATAATCTGCTTATTATTATTTTTCTTCTTTCGAAGAATATCCATAGCTAATTCCAAACCCGCAACTGTATTCGTATGATACGGACCTACTTCCAAATACGGCAAATCTTTTATTGAAATTTTCCATGCATCATTACCAAAAACTATAATATCCAGTGTGTCATGAGGGTATCGTGTTGTTATTAATTCAGACAATGCCATTGCCACTTTCTTAGCAGGTGTAATTCTATCTTCACCATACAAGATCATGGAATGTGAAATATCAATCATCAACACTGTGCTTGTCTGAGATTTATAATAAGTCTCATGTACAGTTAAGTCCCGCTCTCTCAAGGTA
>CAZMKA010000344.1:0-2188 GCA_964566605.1 uncultured Saprospiraceae bacterium
ATTCGGTTACGTCAAATAAATAAATCACCAAAGTTGACTCTCCTATTTTCTCTATCGTCCTTTCTACGCCTATCTTTTCAATCTCATCTTGCGCCTTTCGAATACCGGCCGTATCGATCAACCGAAAGGGAACGCCGTTAATATTTAATCCTTCTTCGATCGTGTCTCTCGTCGTTCCGGCAATGTTACTAACGATGGCACGCTCTTCGTTTAATAAGGCATTTAATAGCGTAGATTTTCCAGCATTGGGACGACCAGCAATGACTGTCGCGACACCTTTTTTAAGTACGTTTCCTAGTTGGAAAGAATCGAGAAGGCGCTTGATAACGCCTTGGATTTTCGATACCAAACTTTCTAGTTTTGCTCTATCCGCAAATTCCACATCTTCTTCCCCAAAATCAAGTTCCAGTTCTATCAATGCAGCAAAGTCAATCAATTCTTGTCGGAGTTCGCTGATCTCATTCGAAAAGCCGCCTCGCATTTGTGACATCGCCAATGCATGACTCGTTTCATTTTCCGAAGCAATAAGATCTGCTACTGCTTCCGCTTGTGATAAATCTAGTTGTCCGTTCAAAAATGCGCGCATAGTGAACTCACCACGATTCGCCATTCGAGCTCCTTTTTTCAAGCACAATTGGATAACTTGTTCCAAGATATAGGGCGATCCATGACATGATAATTCTACCACATCTTCTCGCGTATACGATCGTGGAGCACGAAAAATCGTCGCTACACATTCGTCAATTACCCGAGAATTTTCTTCATTTAATTCTTCTACAATTTTACCGTAATGAACGGTGTTGGCTTCTACTTTTTCCAGGTTTTTACCACGAAATATTACATCTACTATGGAAATCGCTTTTGGTCCCGACAAGCGGATTACACCAATAGCACCTTGACCAGGTGGAGTCGATAAAGCAACAATCGTATCTTGATTCATAGATTTAATTTCTCAACAAAGGTAAAATTCAAACCGTGCATTTTTCATAAATATTTTGTAAATTGAGAATATAAATTGAAAACAGATGAAAAAACACTTCCTCACCGTATTAATTTGCCTCTATTCTATTAGCTTATTTGCCCAAAACCAAGATTGTGCAGAGGCCTTTGAATTGCTCACGAAAGATTCGATTACCGTAACGGACTTACCAGGAATAGGTGAGACGAACGAGTTTTTTGATAACCCTTGTATCGATGGTGAAAATATAGAAAGCAATAGCAGTTGGTATAAATTTACACCTATAGAAGCAGGGACGTTTAATTTTATAATTAAGCCAATTGATTCCACGAATGATCTTGATTTTTATATGTTTAATACCGTCACGGGATTTTGTAATGGCCTGATAAGTCTGCGTTGTAATGCATCTTCATGCCAAACTGAAAATGGTCATACGGGCTTGTCGGAAGATGATATGGATGAATTCGAGGATTTGAATTGTGACGAAGGAGAAAATTTATTTTCGAGTGAAGTGATGGTGGATGTTGGACAGACCTATTATTTGATGGTAAATAATTTTACAGGGAACGCCGGATTTACCATTGTTTTTTGTGGGACGGCAATATTGGGTGAAGAAGATGTGGTGTGTACACGTGAGCCGAATAATATCAAGTTAATTTCAGAAAAAACGTATACCATTTCACCTAATCCTTCAAATGGTTTTTTTACAATTAACGATTATGAAGAAATAAACGAACTTGACGTTTTGAGCGTAGACGGTAAGCTTCAAAAGTCGATAAAATCTGTTGGTAGCCAATTAATGCTCGATCTTAATCCTGGCATGTATTACTTGAAAATGAAATTAAAAGATGGCAAGGTTTCGATAAATTCAGTGGTGATTTATTAATAACCTGAGTTCGATATTAACTAGCTTATACATTTTGTTGGTTTATAGTTGATTAAGAAAAACTTCTTTTGAGTTATTGTAAATAAATTTATGTTTTACTTAGTCTAAAATAATAGAATCATAGAAACTCACCATTATCTTCGTTGAATTTGCTCCATTTAGCCCGCTAAATGTTCTCAATCTCGCCTAAATACTGGTGCTTTCTAAGATTTGTATTGCGCAATTTAAATCGAACTCAGGTTAATAGAATAATTTGGGCGATCAGCCAAAGGCTGCGCTACGATACAGTGTTCGCTATTCCTTTAGTATTGTAAATAATATTTTAATAAAATATTATCATTATC
>CAZMKA010000345.1:0-2173 GCA_964566605.1 uncultured Saprospiraceae bacterium
ATATTTATTTCCTACATCGAAATATTTAGGTTCTACACTTCCATTGGGTTCGGGGACCCAAAGCTTTATAATCGAGATATTACTAACTTTTTTCTTAATGTTGAGCATCATTTTTGTAAGTCAGAATAAGGATACGCGAGCGTTTACGGGGATTGTTGTAGGAGCTGTAGTGGGATTAGAAGCAATGTTTGCGGGGCCTATAACTGGTGCATCAATGAATCCTGCTCGATCGATTGCTCCAGCTATAATTTCAGGCAATACTCAACATCTTTGGATTTATATAGCAGCACCTATTATCGGGTCTTTATTAGCTATTGTAACTTGGATATATTTTCAAAAGAAAAAGGTTGAGGAAAAGTAAGTTAAGTTTATAATAAATAACTTATTCAGTAAAAATAAAAGTTTTTATATAAAGTCGTTTTAATTAGAATCTATTTAGAAATGAAATATATTGAAACCAATAACATAGAAAGAAAAATCTGGTTTAAAAAATACAATTTTTCTACTAATTGGATTGAATATTTTCCGACTTCCAACTGGTGTTTAATAATTCTTGCAAATAAAAAGCAATCAAAATATTTTAATGAAATTATCGAAAAAGTTATTAATAGAAACGTAGGATATGTCTGTGCAATCGGAAAACAGCATGATTTAATTCACGATCTATTCGATGAAGAATTAGCGTATAGAGATGTTTATTCAGAAAACAATTATCTACCTCAACATCATATCATGACAGTAGGAATAGAAAATATTGAAGAAGGAATTTGGTTTGGATTACATTGTACGCTTAATAGTGAGTGTGAAATTAAAGAAATAGCTATTATTGATTTAACAAAAGATTCTTATAAGTTAGTTTTTGAACTTATTCAAAAAATTGACAAAAACTATCTCACGTGAGATAAATATTATATTTCAGCCAATCATACTTTCTTAAACACTAGACATCCATTCACATCACCAAACCCAAAACTCGCTGATACAGCAACTTCAATATCTTTTTCAACTGCAGTTCCCTGAATACATTCCTCTCCTATCTCTCGTATAACCTCTTCATGTAAATCTTCACAATTAATCGATGGATAAATCACCCCTTGATCCATCTGCAATATAGTTGCAACCGATTCTATTGATCCACTTGCACTTAAGCAGTGTCCTATGGTAGATTTTGTGCTGTTTATTAATGGAAATGCTTCGATATCACTCCCAAGCGCTTTTTTCCAATTCGCAATTTCGAATCCATCCTTGGTCGTTGCAGTAAGATGTCCATTTATATAGTCGATTTCACTAGCTGATATTCCTGCATTATTCATCGCTCCTTTTATACACTCTTGAACAGCTATACCATTTGGTGCAGTCATAGATCCTCCATCTCTATGTCCTCCTGAATTTGTGTATTCTCCTATAATCTCCGCATATATTCTCGCTCCTCTCTTTATTGCACTCTCATATTCTTCAAGAACTAATGCTCCTGCTCCACTTCCTGGGACAAATCCCTTCGCTGATTGACTTAGAGGTCTTGAAGCTTCATGTGGTTGATCATTACTTGTTCTATTCATTATTCGCATTGAATCAAATCCGCCCCATATATATGGTCCTTCCTCGCTTGTACTTCCTGCAAGCATTCTATCTGCGTATCCATGCTTTATCCTTTGATATGCCATAGCTATACTTTCAGTTCCCGTTACACATGCTGAACTATTGGTTGTTACTTGATTGCCAGCACCTATCTTTCCACTCATATATGCACTAATTCCACTAGCCATCGTATTTATCACAACCGTACTTCCTAATCTTCGTACTTGAAATTCATCAACTTTATATATGGCTTCTCTGAATTTATCCACACCACTGATTCCTGCTCCGAATATTATCCCACAAGAACTGTCTCGCTTATCCTCCTTCATTTCCAAACCTGCATCTGCCCAAGCCATTAATCCTGCAACAATACCATAGCGTATACTCTTTGCAACGATCAATCGCTGTTCAAGGGGCGTCATATACTTATCTAGTGTTTCCTGTTCCAATGGTGGTATGCCTGCAACTTGACATGAAAATTTCAAACGTTCAAGCTCTTCTATCAATCGAATACCTGATTGCCCTGTCTTTTGAGCATGATGAAACGATTTCAGACCTATGCCATTTGGGGCTACGACCCCCATTCCTGTAACAA
>CAZMKA010000346.1:0-2167 GCA_964566605.1 uncultured Saprospiraceae bacterium
GTTGAGGGCCATGTGTCCTTATGGGCGTGGGGGTTCGACTCCCCCCTCGGGCACTATCTACAATTAAATCAAAAATTGTAAAATAGGACATTGTCTCCTTTTTCATTCACTCTCAATAAGTTATGAGAATGATGCATTTCCCAATGTTAATAAATTTTAAATTCTTTATTAATAAATATAATTTTTTGGCTGTAAGGACTCGGTTACAAAAAATCTTAAATCATCAACTACTCTTTTAAATGAAGGAACGATAGCATTGTGACTTAATTTGTATGACTTCTTATTTTTCTATACATTTTTATCGCTAACATCAATATTCCTCCTATAGCAATAAGACCAACTAAACCATATGCGAAACTCATCGTGTCTTTTACCACTGCAGCAAAAACAATAGCGATAAGAAATAAGGTAGCCACCTCATTCCATACACGTAAAGCATTACTTGAATATTTATAATTCCCCTTTTTCTGTTGATCCCATATAAAGTGTAGGCTAACATGATAAGCAAAAAGTGGAATTAAAAATGAAAATTTCATCCATAACCACGCAGGGATACTGTGATAGTAACTCAACAAACTCAATCCGAAAATCAAAGTCAATACTGCAGACGGAAGTGTAATCCCAAACAGCAATCTAGGTATCATAATGCAATATTGCTTTGATAAAATCTCCTTTTCTTGGGTACTTTTATCTTGCGCTTCTCTATTGTAAATAAACAAACGGACTAGATAAAACATACCGCTAAACCATGTAACCACGAATACAATATGTAAGGCTTTGATGTAGAGCATTAAACTGGTTCAGCTATTAATTCACCAATGCTTTTTACCCAACTCATTTCGTTATTCAAGCAAGGAATTACTTCGAATGATTCACCTCCCGCTTCCATGAAAATCTCTTTACCTTCTTCATGCATCTCTTCTAGTGTTTCTAAACAATCACTAACAAATGCAGGACATACAACTAATAAATTTTTGATTCCTTCTTTCGGCATTTCTTCTAGTCGTTTTGCCGTGTAAGGCTTCAACCAAGCATCAGCTCCTAGTCGAGATTGAAAAGCAAAACTGTATTTATGACTTGGGATAGAGAGTTTGGAAGCAACTAATTCAGTAGTCTCAATCACTTGATGGCGATAACAATATTTATGTGCTTCAGATTCTACAGAACAACAATTTTCTACCTTTAAACAATGCGCTTTGGTGCAGTCTGTTTTCTTTACATGGCGTTCCGGAATACCGTGGTAGCTAAATACTATATGATCATACTCTTTTGAAACAAAAGGATCAATAATTTCACAAAGCGCATCGATATAATGCCCTTTGTTGTAATATGGTGGAATAATCAGTAAGTCAAATTTGAATCCACCTTCCTTGTGCGCTTTCACTGCATATTCTACGCCTGTTTCATAACTACTCATCGCATAATGCGGATACAAAGGAAGTAATACGACTTCTTCAAGATCAGGATGTTCTTCGTATATTCTATTCATTACATCTTGGGGTGCATCCGTTGCATATCTCATTGAAAAATACGTTGGGTAACCTGTGAAATCTTCCACTTGCTTTGTAAGTTTCTCTGTTATAACCACTAATGGAGACCCCTCATCTGTCCATATCGATCGATACAGTTCTGCACTTTTTGGCGCTCGAAATCTGGTGATAATTCCTTTTACCAAAAGCAATCGGAGCAAGTAAGGAACATCAATGACTTTACCGTCCATTAAAAATTCGTTTAAATACGTCCGTACATCTTTAGTTGATGGACTTTTGGGTGAACCCAAATTCAATAATAATATCGCTTTCTTTGCCATTTTTTAAATTTCAAATGTTTGACTTATGTCCAAGATTTTCTCTACTTGATCCCATTCAAGACGAATGTTAAAAAACCAACTTTCATAGGAAGAAGGCGGTAAATAAACGCCGTTTTTCAACATGTGATGGAAATATGCATTGAATCTTTTATGGTCGCAAGCTGCTGATTCAGTGTAATTTGTAACTTGACCTTCAGTGAAATGAACACTGAACATACTACCTATTCTATTGATGCAAACGGGAATTGACTTTTTATTAAATATAGCCTGTAGTTCTTTTGCCATAACCTTCCCTGTTTTGTCTAGCATAAAATACCATTCTGGATTGGAATCTAAAAGTTTTAGCGTAACCAAACC
>CAZMKA010000347.1:0-2167 GCA_964566605.1 uncultured Saprospiraceae bacterium
CTCTAAGTGGTAATAAAGTATTTACGAATGTACCTGTCACTATATCTAACATAAATGGGCTGGAAGGATATCAGACAATCGTAGATACATATACCTATAACGCTTATAAAAACCCATTAACAATAACTAGAACCTACCCGTTATTAGGATATGAAAAGTCAATATATACTTATAGTAATAATATTAGTGATAATGCATACTCTTATCACGTAGGAAGAGCTCTAACAAAAAAAGTAGAAAAACAGTTGTATGGTTTGTACTTCAGTAATGAAGAACAATACACCTACACTAACAACATTGCCAAAGTAATTAAAAGAAGAGGAGTAGGAACACCTTGGCTTACGGAAACGTTATCGCACGATTTGTATGGAAATGTCACGAAAAAAATAGTTTCAGGTAGCGGTATAGTGCCTAGGGAAGAACGTTTTTTTTACGACAATAGTGGAAGGTTTTTGATAAGATCAATTGATGTAGAAGGGCTCGAACCGACACATACTTATAATTATAATAATGGTAATCGATTAAGTAGTACCGACCCGTTTGGCAACACAGTAACTATTTCTTATGATGGTTGGTTTAGACCATTAATTCAAACAGATTACTTAGGAAATGAGACAAAATTATACTACAATAAAGAAAATATTGGTGGTAATACAAATTATACTATTACAACGGATCATTCTAACTTACCTGATTTCAAAAATTGGACAAATGTTTTTGGATGGGTTACTAAAAAACAAAGTATAGGCCTTAACAATAAAAAGGTGTTCACTTATATAGAATATGATAGTTCAGGAAGAGTAAAGAGAGAGAGTGAACCTTATTTTGAAAATCAGATTCCATCATTATGGACAAGTGTAATATACGATCAGTATGGTAGATTAATATCACAAACTAATGCTAAAGGTAAAACTACTAACACATTTTATAATGATCTTGAAACGACTGTAAACGATGGAACAAGAACAGTAACTACATTAAGAGATGTTGTTGGTAATATAACTGAAGTTAATGATAATGGGGGTACTGTTAGATATAAATATTTTCCAAATGGAGAAATGAGACAGGACCAATATGAAGATAACACAGTTAATATTTTACAAGATGGATGGGGACGAAGAATTTCTTTGGTAGATCCCGCTGCGGGCACATATACCTATGAGTACAATATATTAGGAGAAATAATTAAAGAAACCACGCCAAAGGGTTTAACTGAGTATGAATATGATAATTTTGGAAAGTTAATACACAAAGAAATTAATGGAGACAATACCTTATTAATGCTTGATTATTTATACGATAATCAAACAAAAAAAATAACATCTATCAATGGCAATGATAATCTGAATAATAAATCATTCAATTATAATTACTCTTATGACAATTACTCGAGGTTAATTTCTACAGAAGAAATCACAGAGGGAGCTATCTACGAATTACAAAATGAATACAACAGCTTTGGTAGAAAATCATTGGAAACTTATAATACTGATGATTTAATCAATGGTTTATCTTCTTCCGTTGAGATTACAAGCATTTATGATGAATCAGGAATTCTAATCGAATTGAGAGATAATACCAATAATAATTTGTTGTGGGAATTAGATGAAGAAAATTCAAGAGGACAGCAAACTAAGATTTTATTAGGAAACGGTATTCTTAAAAACAAGACTTTTGATCAGTACGGATACGTCACTAGTATTTTGGACGGTAATGCCACGGTTCAAGGCGTAGCTCCTATAATGGATATGGAATACCAATGGAATGCCCCAAGAGAAATCTTATTAAGTAGAGAAAATAATGTCTTTGATAATTGGACGGAAATATTCGTATACGATGATTATGATAGGCTTACAGATGTTATGGGACCTATTTCTAGAAGTCACGAATATGACAATAGAGGTAGAATAGTTGAAAATTCTCAGGTTGGTGAATATCTATATTAACTTAAATAATCAAGGAGATATTTATTATCAACAGCGAGTACAACAGTTGGTTAATTATAATGCCTTTAAAAAGCCAATTAGTATTAGTGAATCAGGAGGAGGTAAAGTCGATTATGAATATGGTCCATTAATGAACCGTTCTGTTTCTTATTATGGAGGAAATTCAAATAATCTTAATGAAAGACGTTATTTAAAACAATACTCTGCAATTGCTCCAATAG
>CAZMKA010000348.1:0-2147 GCA_964566605.1 uncultured Saprospiraceae bacterium
GGTAGAATTGACTCGTAAGGGTAAAAAATGGCAAACGATAAACAATCATTATTCTTCCATGCGTAAGTTATTCCGAGAAGTATTGGAACTTGAGTGGCAGGTAAAAAAGTTGCCACGACCAAGGAAAGAACGTCATTTACCAGAGATTATAAGTAAACAGCAAGTGCTTCGGTTAATAGCCTCGTGTAAGCATTTAAAGCATAAAGCCTTATTAGTTGTATTGTATGCAACAGGCATGCGAGCAGGGGAAGTGTCCCGATTAAAATTAATAGATATAGATTCGGAACGCTTACAACTTCGCGTTCGAAAAGGAAAAGGAGCAAAAGATCGGTACATCCAAATACCAAAAGAATTAATCGAATATCTGAGAGTATATTATAAAAAATATAAACCTCAAGAGTATTTATTTAATGGACGTAAAAAGGGAAGTCCCTTGCAAGTATCGAGTATGAGATGGCCGATACGACAAGCAAAAAAGCGACTAAACCTACACCATAAAATATCACCTCATACGCTTCGCCATTGTTATGCGACCCATCATTTAGAACTTGGCACAGATTTAGTGTTTATTCAACAAAACCTTGGTCATAAACACTTAAAAACCACAGCTAGGTACATACATCTATGCAACAATCGCTATCAGCACATACATCATCCCATTGTAGACATACTTCCAGCTTTGAAGAGTTAGATAATGGCTTGGGAAAACTGTTTAGAGATTGGGGAGAAGAATATATAGCACGATACAGACCTGATGTAACAAAAATAAAATTAATACGGTCGATACGAGTTTGTCGAACTCCAGCACTAGGTGGACGTAAATATGAGTGTAAAGGCTGTGGAGATAAAAAGTATGTTTATCACAGTTGTGGGAATAGTAGATGCCCAAAGTGCCAAGGAATAAAACGGCTGCAGTGGCAAGAAAAATTAACAAGCAAACTATTAGCTTGTCCCTATCAACACATAGTATTTACCTTACCTAGTGAATTAAGAACGTTAGCGAAAAGAAACCCTTCGGCGCTGTATAATTGTATCATTCAAAGTTCTTGGCAAAGTTTAAAACACACGTGTGAAGAAGAGAATGAAAATGCATTTACACCAGGAGCAGTAATGGTGCTTCATACTTTTGGTTCCGATTTAAAATACCATGTACATGTGCATGCGCTAGTTACCTATGGCGGCAAAAATAAAGAAGGCGACTGGTGTTGGCCCGATAGAAAAAAGAAGATTGTGCCTTTTAGAGCCATCCGAAGAAATTACAGAGAAATATTCTTGAAGCGGCTAGAGGAAATTTATCCCTCTCTTAATGAAACGATTGCTTTTGAAAGCTTAACCAAAGGACTTGATAAAAAACAGTGGACGGTGCATCAAGAGCCACCAACGATGAATCCTAAGACAATTGCAACCTATTTAAGCAAATACATCAATCGGATAGGATTAAGTATCAATCGATTTAACTACGATGAAATACATCAGCAAGTTACTCTAGTTCATAAAGATTATAGGAATGCTAAAGATCCTATTAAAGCTCCACCTATGGATACTAAGTGTCTTGATCCACTACTAGCGATCAATCAGATCCTCCAACATAGTCCTCCAAAATACTTCCATCGAACGCGCTATTACGGTATGCATGCTTCAGTTAATTACAAAAAAAGTAAAGAAGGATTAAAGACACTTATTAAGAATGAAAAAGGGACGGTAAAAACTGTGGTACAACTAATTACAATAATGCTGGGCATCGATATTGAAAAATGTCAAAAATGTGGGCATAAAGAAATATCAAGCACAATCATAGCTGGAGACAGTAATTGGATACATACTTGGTTAGAGATAAAACCTAGGAATAAAAGTCCTTCAATAAAACTTGCATATAATCCATACAGTAATGATGCTAGAATGGGCAAGAGCGTTGCTATGTTTGGCTTTAAGCCAAAAGCACAAAAGTCAACTAAAAATGCTCTTTTTAAGACTATGAAAGTTTAAAAAAGACTACAGCAACTTTAAATATCTTCTAAAAAGTCTTTATCTTGTTTGAGATTTAATAAATACATCATAAAAAAACAACGCTACTACAAAAAGGAATTCCCTATAAAGAACCACCGGCTTAGTCCAACTGAAATGTATGAATCGTCTGGTACATCTCG
>CAZMKA010000349.1:0-2060 GCA_964566605.1 uncultured Saprospiraceae bacterium
TGCAAATTTAAGTCAATTATTTTCTGCCTAAAACACAAAATTCTGGACAAGCCCGGGGTTGTGGTGGAGGAAGGTTCTTTTTAATATTTTAAGTCCTACCAAACCCTGAAACCCTTTAAAAACAAACCTCTCACTCCACTCACGCGCACGAAAAGACTTTAAATCAAACCCTCTCCCGCTAACCATAACCTCTTCATACACCCCATTTCCTTGTGATCTAATCCCCTCCCCTTTTTCCATCCTACTCACATATTCCTCATATTCAGCCTTATTCTCAAAATAATACTTCTTATAATTATGCTTAACCAATACCCCTTCTCGCCCTCGAATCCTATTTATCGCTCGCACATACAACGACTTAAACAAACGCATCATTTCACTTATTATCTTCCATGGTTTATTTAGAAATTCAATTTTCACCTCAGTATTCTTTAACCTACACCTCCTCACATAATTTTTCTTTATCGTCCTATCCTGACGTACTCTAACTAATATCTGATATCCCGTCTTATCAATAAATGTTCTGTGTATCTCTAAATATTGACTCAAATATTTATCCATTAAAGAATTGAAAATTTTAATCTCTTCATCCGAATCAAAATAGGATGCATTTGCACAGCTCAGACTTTCAAATAAGTAATAATTACCCGCTTTTATTTCATGTGTATCTTTCATTACGCTTCTTTCCTATTAGTGTAACGAATCTCCTTTTTGTGCCAAAAAATTCCAAATATTTTTAAACTTTCTTTCAAAGCCCCGAAAACATTAGGATACAAAGCGCCATAAAATAATAACCATATTAGAAAAAATTATAATACGTTGTCTTCTTTGATTGAAATTCTATCTAAACATCCCTATATAATATCCTCTTTTTACATATAGTGTAAATATATATGTGTGATTGTACATATTGGATGATTAACAGCCCTTTAATCTTAGATATTTGTATCAAAAAAAATAATTATGAAATCATTAATATTAATTTTTAGCACTATTATACTTTTAGCCAGCTCTTGTTCTTCCCCTTGTGAAGTTGTAGATCTTATGACTGGCGAACCTTTAGGTGGTATCCAACTTGAAATAGTAGGTCGAAATTGTGAAGGCTTCGGCTGTAATTATTATCCGCTAGAAACTGTTACTGATAATCAAGGTCGATTCGAAATTATCTCTTCTTTGAACTTCGATAGATGGGATGAAGTTAGACTTGATTCCGAAGAATATATTATCAGAGAACTAGAATTTCCAGTTGCAGTTGATGCTTGTGGTGAGCATTTTACTCAAATAGGTTTACATAGACTCGCTAACCTGCAAGTCAATATTATTGATAGTCCCGAAGTATGGGCAACTAGCATAAATTTACGTACGGAATTTAGAACCCAAGCTTCAAGGGATATGAGAGACCTTACTGAATCAATACAAATTACTGTTTTGGAAGAAATTCCAAATGACATTTATGTATACTATCACAATGAATTTCAAGGTCTTTTATCTATTGATACAATTTCTGTTTCTGTACCCAGAGGAATAACTGAAGTTTTAGAAATAGCTATGTAATTTTATAGAAAGACTATCAAAACTTTTTAAATCGTTTATATTTAACTTATTATGATTATCGACGATTTTGAAAGTGGATTGAATATCAATATTGAGGCCGAATTTGTGATAAAATTTGACCAACATAAGTTCTTTCTGCCCTATAGCGGACAAGGTTTTAAAGGAGTTGATTACATGATCGTTAATTCAGACTATCTATACCTTATTGAAATCAAGAATTTTAGTCAATATGAAGATACTCCTATTGTTGATAAAGTTGAACTTAATAATACGTTCTTAGAAAAGTGCGATGACAGTTTAGCTATCATTGAGAAATTTTACACCTATTTAGAAAGCGGATTTTGGACTCGTATATTTATACTAAAATTAAAATGGTTTTTCACCGGTCCTCGTGAATGGAAGCATTGGATAAAAGCTTATGAACACTTCCAAAGCAAGCAAGTTATTATGTTAATGCATGTTGAATATTAATTTTCTTTTTTCTTTGGGCTTAAGCCCAAAATTTA
>CAZMKA010000350.1:0-308 GCA_964566605.1 uncultured Saprospiraceae bacterium
TGCTCGTCAATCCAACCCATTTTGGCGGAAGCCTTTATCATAGCATATTCACCACTTACATTATAAGCACTTACAGGAACGTTGACCTCATTCTTTACTTCTCGTATAATATCTAAATACGATAATGCAGGTTTTACCATAACTATATCAGCTCCTTCTACAATATCAAGTTTCACCTCTTTTATCGCTTCAAGACGATTAGCCGGATTCATCTGATACGTTTTTTTATCGCCAAATTTCGGAGCAGAATATAGTGCATTTCGAAAAGGACCGTAAAAGCTCGATGCGTACTTTGCACTGTAACTCAT
>CAZMKA010000350.1:318-933 GCA_964566605.1 uncultured Saprospiraceae bacterium
CTTGTTCTTCTAGAATAGCTCTTATTGCTTTATTTCTGCCATCCATCATGTCACTAGGAGCTATGAAATCAACTCCTGATTCAGCATGACTTAGTGCCATTTTCGAAAGAGTTTCTACACTTTTATCATTTTGGATTACACCTTCCTCTACTATCCCATCATGCCCATAAGATGAGTAGGGATCCAATGCCACATCTGTCATTACACACATTTCAGGACATGCATTCTTGATTGCTCGAATACTTCTTTGCATTAAACCTTGGGGATTCCAAGCTTCTCTTCCTGTATTGTCTTTAAGTTTTTCTGCTACTTTTACAAATAATAGAACTGCCTTTATTCCAAGTCCCCATAGTGTTTCAACTTCATTTATCGTATTGTCAATTGACATTCTGTAATATCCAGGTAGAGAAGAGATTTCCACTTTTTTGCCTTCGCCTTCCTCTATAAAAAGAGGAGCGATGAAATCTTCAGGTCGCAAGAATGTTTCTTGAACCATTGACCTTATTGCATTTGTTCGCCTTAGAATTCTTGGTCGTTTATTCATTATACCCATTCTTTAGGTTGTTTCAAAATATTGATAAGTTTGAAGTGTTAAAAAAAGAAATTGGTGGCTCC
>CAZMKA010000350.1:943-2034 GCA_964566605.1 uncultured Saprospiraceae bacterium
TGATAAGTTCAGCTTCCTTGCTTCCATGTTCTACTTGATAATCATATTGCCACTGTACATGTGGGGGTAAACTCATCAGAATCGATTCTATTCGGCCTTTGGTCCGTAAACCAAACAAAGTTCCTTTTTCATGAATCAAATTAAATTCAACATATCGACCTCTTCGCACTTCTTGCCATTCCCTTTGTTGGTCTGTATAATTGAGCTCTTTTCTCTTATTTATTATAGGAACTATAGAATCTAAAAGTTTACATGATGCTCCTATAGTAAATTCGCTCCACCACTTACTACTCTTTTCCGAACTTGGACGAAGATAATCGAAGAAAATTCCACCCACACCCCGAGCTTCATCTCTATGCGAATTATGAAAATAGTCGTATAAACCCGCATCAAATAAATCACAATGTTTTTTCCATACACTATGAAAATGAATGACATCTTCTTCGAAAATATAATAAGGAGTCATATCCGCTCCTCCGGCAAACCATTGATCTATCACTTTACCGTCAGTTCCATACAATTCGAAATATCTGAAATTAGCATGAACTGTAGGAACGTATGGATTTTTGGGATGTAGAACAAGTGAAATGCCACAAGCATAAAATTGATTATGCTCCACATTCAGGTACTTTACCATCTGTTTCGGCAACTCTCCATGAACACCCGAAATATTTACACCGCCTTTTTCAAAGACAAGACCATCCGAAATAATTCGTGTCCTACCACCACCACCTCCAGGTCTTTGCCAATTGTCTTGTTTGAAACTAGCAGAACCATCAATTGATTCCAACGAGTTGCAAATCTCATCTTGTAAATCGCAAATATGTCGGTAAAAAACTTCCTTATAACTTTTCATACGCCTTTACTGAATTTACAAAAGCTTTGACAGAATCGACGGGAATAGTCGGTAACATCCCATGACCAAGATTTACAATGTAGTTTTGAACTCCGAATCTGTCAATCATATCTTTCACTTCCTTTTCTACACGATCGGTTGACATAAATAATTTAGACGGATCCATGTTTCCTTGAAGCGTTATCCCAGGAGTAAGATCTCTAGCATCTTCAGGTGTAATCGTCCAGTCTATACC
>CAZMKA010000351.1:0-2017 GCA_964566605.1 uncultured Saprospiraceae bacterium
AAACTTTTATAGTCTGATATATTCTCTGGTATTAGAGATTGATAAACTTCAGCACTTAAAATTTTAAATTCGAATTGCTTTTCAATCGTCCACTCACCTATTTGAGGGGCTGAATTTAATTGTGATTTAAGTTTATTGACCAGATCAATATTCTCACCAATTTCATTAAAACGAAATTCATTTTGATCGATAATAAATACATACGTTATAGAATCAATTACATAGTAATCAAGAACTAAATCTTCTTTACTAAGTGTCTTTTGGAATGCCTTCAAAAAGTTAACATTGGGATTTTGCACTAAGTCATATGAATCGTTAAATGCTGCTAATGCATCTACTCGTAACATATTCTTTAAAACAATATCAGATTCCTTCTTATACTGAACTTCATAAAGTTCTTTTATTTCCTCTTCTTGATGAGACATCTCATTTGAATTAATCATAATTCCGAAATCCAAAGCAGAATCTTTAATTTGATTTATAAAGAAATAGGCGGATTCATAGTCCGCTATAGAAATATAATAATGAAAAGCCTTATCATAGTAATCTTTATAATCGATTGCTTTTCGGAATTTTATATCATCTTCTATCGCTTCTATCTTTAGCTGATTTATAATGCGATGCATATAATAATATGCTTGCGATAATTCATGTGAATGAGCTCTAGAAAGTATTTCAATTTTTTCCTCATAAAAATCAAGTAAGCTTTGTTTATCTCTATTATTCAATAGATTAATGTCCGAAATATCTTCAACATTAAAGTAAGTACAAATTGCTTTATCTATATAAAAAGAAGCTTCTGCATGACAATTTATTCTAGATAAAAACTCCGCTTTATTCTGTAAATAGACACCAATTCTGTGATTGGAAACTCCATCATTGTTTATAAGAAAAGAATCAATCTCAATATATATTCTTGATGCTGAAAATGCATCTATCTTATTGATACAATAAAGAAGATTATTATAATATAGAATATTAATGTTTTTTGAATGCTCAATTAATCTTGAATAAATATTTATTGCATCTTGATACTTACCTTCTTTTATAAAACAATTGGCTTTCAAGAAGTAATTATAATCACGTCTATCATTCAATATCAATTTATCATATATCTTATGAGCCCTAGAATAATCTTTCAGTTCTATATATGCTTTAGCTAATACTAATATATCTCTGTAAATACGCTTTTCCTTTGGAATTTCATTTATCAATGCTAGTGATTTTTCATAATCTGCAGATAAATAAAATAAGTAAGCAAGTCGAGAGACTGCTAAATATGTAAATTCATTTTTCTTTTTGTAATATATATTGCGATAGTCATTAAACGCATCGTTCAGTTTACCTAAATACAAATTCGCTTCTCCTTTTAAATAAGTAAAATGATTTTTGTGCTTTTGAGTTAAATTGAAGGATGATAGGATGTGAATAGAATCCATTGCTTCTTCATAGCAATCTAAATTGATGAGTAATTCAATTTCATTAAATCTATCTTCGATAGAATACGAATAAATAGAGTTGCCAAAGATATTGGCGTAGAATAAGAGTATTACTCTTACAAGTAAGCGTTTCATGGTGTTACATTAAAAATGAAAAAAAGTCGGTGTGTAACTTCAAAAGTAAGATAAATATCTCTTATTCAGAAGCTAACAAAGGAAAATATTTTTCAACAATAGTTAAGTACACGGCAAATTTTATTTATTATCCTTTTTTCAAAGGGTTGCAATTAGTTAATTATCTTCTATAATCACCTCTTACAACTTTACATTTTCTCTCCTTTTGGGCGAATGCCCCCTCAAAAAAGCTAATACCATTTCTACTCTAATTTGTCAAATATATTCCAACACTTCATCTCACTTTCTTCGTGAGAAAAACTCGTCGCATCTAATGATGTACGTGTGCTTTCTGCCTCAAAATTGAAATGAAATACTTAGAATGTAAACCGACAAATTAAAATAGAAATGGTATAATATTAAGCCTTTTTAATTAATATTGTGACGAAATCTGTAAGCTGACC
>CAZMKA010000352.1:0-2004 GCA_964566605.1 uncultured Saprospiraceae bacterium
TCTTCGTCGAAAATGCTCAACAGGGCTAAGGCCATGTATCCGCTTTTCTCCTCGATTCTCTTTGGATAATTACTGAATTTTAACCGAAATTATAAAGTACAATCTGTATAATTTAATTGAATGGATTGGGTTAAATGAAGCTAATGCCCTGGCGCCCGCGTGGGCATTTTTTTAGATAACAAAAGATTACTAAGTCGGAAAAAAATAATAAGTAGAATTCCCTTTTTCAAATCTAAATTGTAATTTTTATAAATAAAGAAATATTTACTGGTTTTGAATTCCAAATATTCTAATGCGATTTGCATCTTTTTATTCCTTTAAATTTTGTATTTGATCTTGAATGAAAGGTAGGATTTTTGAATTTTATTGAATATGATATTAATAAAAAAATATACATAAAGTAATCATTATCAATTTCGGACATTTCGGAAAAAGTATGAAATAATGTTAAATTTTAGCATATTTTATTAAAAATGGTAAAAATTACAAATATTTTAATTTTATATAAATGATATTTTAAATATCTATATAGTTGCTTGTTAAAACCTTTTAAATGAAGAATAAAATTATATTTAACATGTTACTTTTATTAAGATTTCTGATTTTGATTTGCCATTATCTTGCTTTAATTTTGTTTGCAGATTACGTTAATTAAAGGTGAATTCTTCAATTTGATAATTTGTTCGTGAACTGTTTTTGAATATGATTATTTGATTAAAATTCCTTAAATATTTCTTGAATACTCAGTCTATTTTTTTTTAGACTCTAATTGAACTGTTTAGCAGCATGTTTAAGATAATACCCTTATTGATAAATCTCATATTACATTAACCTATTATTAAAGATTAGGCCATGAACAAAAGCATTTCTAAGTTGCTTTATTCAGAATACAATAATACAATATTAATTGGGAAATTTAATTTGAGTTTTCCTTGCAAGGTGCCCGAACTATTAGGCTTTCTTTTTAAGATTTCTTTTTTTTTGCTAAACCTAAAATTAGTAAAATGAAAAAGTGCTTTGTAATAGTTTTACCTTTATTAATTTTTATCCATTTAAATAACTTTGCAATTGGTCAATGCACCCCCCCAAGTGTTGATATTCCTGATAGTCAAAACCCAGTGGATGGAGACGTCGCAAATGCAAATTGTGTTATTTTAACTTATGATCCGTCAGTTCTTGGATGTGCAACTGGTTTTACTATGGATATCGAGCATTCTTATCAAGGAGATTTAAGTGTCTTTGTTAATGCTTGCGGGAATACATTAAATGTTATGCAACGCCCTGGTGCAATCGGGAACTGTGCCGCTGGTTCTCCTTTTGGTTTAGGTGATGATATTGGTATGGGCCCTGGTAACGAAGTTTCCATTACTTTTGAGGATGGTGGGCCAGATCCTGAAGGGGGAATTCCAATTTCAGGTGGAACTTTTGGAGTTACAACTGATGATGCCTGTGGTATTGGTACACCTGGAATCAATTCGTTTGCTGATTTATGTAGTGCTTGTCCTCCAGGTCCAATTGATATGCAAATATGTATTGCTGATCATGCTTTACTAGATGATGGAGTTGCTGGTAATATAGAATTGTTAACTCCTACAGTAGGTGTTTGCGGTTGCACTGACATTTGTTATCTTGAATATGACCCAGCAGCAAATATTGATGATCAAACACAATGCATAACTCTTTGCGATTTTACATTACCGGCTGATGAATTGCAAACTATTGAATGTGCTTCTGATTTATTTACCCCAACTCCTCCTTCTATAACTGATGCTTGCGGAAATACTATTACCCCAATCGGTCCAGATATTGAAACGTCGCCTACATGTGAAGGGACAGTTACATACAATTGGATTTATGAAGAGTGTTCAGGTACAGAATTTTCATGGAACTATATTTTTACGATTGACTATACCATTATCCCAACTTTAAGCGACATGCCATCCGATGTTACAGTAGAATGTGCATCAGATATCCCAGGCGATCCAGGCATTACAGCGATGGATA
>CAZMKA010000353.1:0-1500 GCA_964566605.1 uncultured Saprospiraceae bacterium
GATGTAGATATTTCACTTACATTAGAAGCAGTGAATTCTATTCGTTTGATAATAGCTATACAATCTCCTTCAGCTGTACTAATCTTACGGCGAGGTGCTAACCAATTGGAAGTTATGGTTAGAATATCACCAATGTTCAGCTTAATGCTTACTTGGATTTCTTCACCAATTTCAAGAGAGAGTATTGGTGAAAGAAATTTATTATAAAAACCTTGATTCAAGAATAATGAATAATCATGAAGCTGTACATTGGCATGAGAATCCCTTGCAGTTCCTTGAGGGAAAAGTGTGCTATCTGTATCAGAGTAATTTCTTAATCCATTATAGAAAAAATAGATAGGTGGAAGGTTGTTTTTCTTCGCATTCCGCACACGTGAAAAAAGAGAGTCACCATCACCGCCTTTTGAAATGATTGTTGAATGGTGTAATTCATATTCTAACTCTCCTCCATCGATAATAATTGGTTTTAACCTATCTTGTGCATCATCTTCATATTCTTGATAGTTTACTGTGACCCCGTCGTATTTTGCTGCTTCTTTAACAAAAGATGGTTCCGTTCTATATGTCCAGTCAATAATCTTAGAATTTAATGGAATGGTTTTGTCATGCAAGAATATAGTATCCTTGTCAAATGTTACATACTGTGAAAAGTCATTCATTATTCCTTCTAGTAATTGAAGTACAGTGATAGTAGGTAAATGATTATTCATATCAATAAAACTAAGGAATGAATTCACCCCTTGACTAATTTCTTCGACTTCTACATAATTATCAAGAGAAGCATTATTGAAAATGGCAATTTTGTTAAATGAAGTATCATTTAAAATTCCACCTTTAATGAATTGTCTATCTATTATAGATGGAATCTGTTTAAGAACGTAGTTCAAAAAAATACAAGGAACATACGTATGGAACCATTCTGAATTTTCAGTTAACTCATTTTTATATTCTTCTACTGCTCCATCAAGATATACATTCGCAAAACCTTTAAATGCTGGATTATTGCTATAATAGTCTTTTAAATATAACAATGGAAAGCAAACCTTATCATTCCCTTGAGATTGTATGTTTTCTATTGCTGTTATTATAGCATTTTGATCAAGATATTGATCATCAATTGTTTCTATAATTTCGAAATTACGTGCATTGGAGACAGTGAAGTGATAAATGCCTAAGTGATCAACAATTATATCATATCCAGATCTTGTAGCAGCTCCTGGATAATCTATGTTTATCTCAGCAACCATGTCATCAATGACATTCACAATATTACTGAAAGGGTAAGTGTATTTATTGGTATACCTATTTCCGTTTAAACTTACATAGAGATGATAAGTCTTTATCCATTGTAATCCAAAAATTGGCATCAAGTCGAATTTTATAGATTTAAATGTTGATGCATTGTTATCTAATGAAATTAATTCACCGATCTCATTAACCTTTGTATTGGCTAAAGTTGTATAAGTTTCATTTTCAGCTTCAAATGTAGATTCTATATAC
>CAZMKA010000353.1:1510-1965 GCA_964566605.1 uncultured Saprospiraceae bacterium
CTTATTGGTTGACCGTTCTATTTTAAACGTTCCTTTCTTATAAGAAAACCCATCGATAATTAATTCTGCATCATAGGTAGTAGAAACAGAAGAATCTAGCCTGTTTTGATTTTCTAAAGCTGCTCTGTTATTAGGTGATAATGGGATTTTAAACGGACGTGTAAATTCTTCCGTTTCAAGGGTCTTCTTGAAAATAGGATTTTCAATTACAACTGGAACTTCTTGGTTGATGTCTAAGTCCAGTGAATGGCCATTTACAATTAATTGTATCGCCATTGCTATATATCAACTAGGTTTTTATCGTATGGGATGGCAATACCTCCGATGCTTATGATTAATTTACCAAGGTAACGTGGATACTTCATGTTGTTGTGTTTATGTTTAAAAAATATTATTTATCATTCAATTGCTTAATACTTCGTTTAATGAAACATTAATTTTATCTAATGTAGTAG
>CAZMKA010000354.1:0-692 GCA_964566605.1 uncultured Saprospiraceae bacterium
AGCATGGACAGCATGTACTTTGTTATAGAATTTTTCAATGCGTCAATTTACGCTAAAAATCACATAAATCTTCCACCCCCATCAACTCAGACCATCTTGCAGATAACAATTTTGCATAATCTATGCTAAAGAGTCCATAAGCTCCTAGTGAATATCCTTCATTTACTTCTATTAATAAGGTCTCTCCCTTACCTGATATTCCAAAATCTATTGCATAACCTTTTGGGCTTTTTCTATAATCAGACTATATCCTCTTTTTGATAGCCTATACTGATTAAATCCCTTTGGCTTTCAATTAATTTGCCTGTGAATTTTTTATTCTCCTGCGCTGGTTTTATAAATATGCCATATTCTCTCTTCTCTATGAACCGATGAAAAGTGCTTCTCCATATCTTCCTACCTAAATACTCTTCTAATTCAGTTGGATAACTTAATTCCCCTGCCGTTTTCCCAAACTTATCAAGTATTCTTCTGCTATCTTTCACATAACTTACTAGGAGATCTTCGCATTCGATTTCATTATATACTTGTTCTAAGCCTTGGAATGATATTATCTCCCAACCTAATTTTTTAAAACCATCTAGAGCTACTGCAAAATTGATATTCGCACAATCTCCTTCTTTGTCTTTTAGGATATAAACTCGCATTATTTGTCTATTTGCTATAAAGTCCACGTGCAAACGCAGTATGGG
>CAZMKA010000354.1:702-1951 GCA_964566605.1 uncultured Saprospiraceae bacterium
TATGGGCGCATAGCCCATATTACCGTTTTACACAGTGTTGTGTGTCGTTTTTTTTTTATTTTTTAAAATTTTTCTAATTTACTTATCTCGTCAGCAAATGAAATTGATTCTTTAGTCTCCTTCATTTTCGTTCTTACAATTGTTAGGGGATGATTTGGAAAATCTTTATCGAATTCTTCTTTCTCCGAGTAATTCATCAATCTTCCTTTGGTAAAATTTTCATCATAAGGATCTTTGGCAAAACCAACCATCTTTCCGTTTTCGTCCGTTTCAGGCAGACCATTTTCTTTCATCCATTTATCCATTGTCATTGCTTCTCTCATTCCTGTAATTCCTACTTCAACTGCCTGTATTTTCACTACAAAGTTGTACCCTTTAAATGGAATCATGAATGAACCGTTATAAGTCATTCCTGAAGGTTGATTTGGTTGTTTTACAATCATCTCTATTGCTTCGTTGCCTTTTAGATTTGCTATTTCACAACGAATTAATCCTCCGTCAATTTGTTCAACAATAATATTTCGATAGTGATTCCGAATTGTATTTATGTCATTTAATTTAGCGGGAATATCTGTTGGGTGATTATCGAAAAATTGAATTCCGACTAAAGCAGTTTGTTCGTTATTTACCCATGTCTTTTTGTATTTGGTATCTTCGACTAACTCCCAATTGAACGTATCGAATTTTACGGAATTAATTGTCGGTTTCGTCTTTCTTCCAAAAAGGCTTTTTAAATTCATTTCGTCTTGTTTACTATCTGTTGTCTTATTTGAACATCATATTCCAAGTAAGGGTACTATTGCTAATATTAGCGATATGTTTTTCATTTTCTTTTTTCTAATGACACACAACAATATCAACCACACATTACGTAACTATCAACCATCTCCACACCCCAACCCCAACAAACACAAGCCTCTCAGCTCCTAAAAAGTTGCGCAATTACCAATATTGTGAAACATTGACTTGACGTGCTTGCCCTAAATATAGCACAACTACATCACTTTCTCACAGTCACACGCAGGGTATCTGCCAGGGAAATCGCAAGGTCAAGATCCGGCCGCTCAAAGAACCATTTTATCCTCCGCTCCGCTACGGGAAATGGCCGCTTTGATAGCCTACTGTTGGCCTCAGGGTCTCAAAGCGGCTTCAGGCATGGAGCCGGAGGCGTAAAACCTGAAGTTCTTTGAGCGCCCGTTGAGCTTGCGATTCCCCTGAGGCATCTGAACGGTGAGTACCTGTCCGGGGT
>CAZMKA010000355.1:0-1949 GCA_964566605.1 uncultured Saprospiraceae bacterium
TGTCAGTAAAAGCCTCTTTACTCATTAATTTTTTCGCCAAATCCATTGGTCCAAGGATTTGTCCAAAACACAAGATGGGAAATAATGAAATGAGTGAAATCAGTATTGGTTTTAGCATGATTGATTTGGTTTATGATATATGTTTACCCGTAACTTTTTAAACATTATTTCACTTCACTTGAATTGTATGTTGGTAACTGAAACCTACATCCATCATTCGATATTTACATTATTAATAATTATAAGATTACCCAAATTTTCTATAGGTGAATTATTATTTGTGCTAGTTTTAATTAATGTAGTATTATTTAATATCAATTCACCATTATTTAAGAAGACTGAAGGAGTTGACACCCCTTGGCCTATTACAAAATTATCAATACTTAATTTTCCCGTATTCGCTATTTCAAATGGTCTGGTTACTAAAGAAGCGTCAATGTACAAACTACTTCCAGTATTATTCATATTGACTGTGTCTAATATAACAATAGGACCTAAACTTGAATTAAATGTTAAAGTATCATTGAGAAGAGCATTGTTAAAATATATATTTTCACCATGCGCCGAGCATTCCAAAATACTTCTTAATGAGCCTGATACACCGTCAATATTAGAACTGACGATACTTGAACAAACATCTGAGAGATCAAATGCACGCAGCTGACCAGACTGGAGAGCTTGTTCATCATTTTCGGGAGCTGCAACTATGACCGTTGAACCATCACCAGAAAATGCGACTGAAGTTCCACACTCATCTAAGTAAAGTTCTCCATGAATAGTATCACCATACGCAATCCAATCCGTACCAGTGTATTCATAAAGTGTACTATACCCATAACTAGGAACGTAATATCCATTAAATGGTGAACCAATTATAATTTTCCTACCATCATTGGTTAAAGACACAGAATTTCCTAATAATTCTCGTTTAGAAGTTCCATAGATGGTCGACCCCATCTGTGCCCAAACAGATCCATCAAATTCATATATTTTAGCCTGCCCTTCATTAAAAGTATTAATGTCATATGAGGGGCCGCCTATAGCTATTATAGATCCATCATAAGAAATTGAAGTAGATGCTCCAAAATCATCCCACTGCGACTCGCCTATTAAATCTTGACCTACTTGAGTCCAATTACCGCTTACATATTCAAACACAGAGGCAGACCCAGTATTTGTACCATTTTGGCTTGAACCAGAGTTCCCTGCAATAAATCTACTTCCGTCACCTGAAAGTTGAACTTCTAGGCCAGAAATAGTAGTAGAAGTAACATCAGAACCTAATTGATTCCAATCCGAAGTATAATTGTAAACAGAAATAGACTTAGGATTAATACTTCCTATTGCTATCGATAAACCATCAGAAGAAAGAGAAACAGCATACCCCAATCTTTGATTTGACACGGAACCAGTGATAGAGGATCCTTTTTGTTGCCATTGAGATTGTTGGTATTGATAAATTTTGACTGTGCCTGAATTAGGAAATCCTACATCACCGTCATGAGCACCCACAGCTATTGTATATCCATCACTTGACATTGATAAAGCAGTACCAAAATCGTCATCCGTTATTCCCGATATAATGTCTTCGCCTAATTGAATCCATGAACCATTAATATTTTGAAAAACTACAATTGTATCTGTGTCTTCATTGATAAAATCAGGATTTGCTTTATTGGTGGCAATAATACTTCCATCATCAGAAATAGCGATTATACTTCCTAGAAAATTTTCTTCTGCAGTTCCATTAATATCCATTCCTATCTGAACTTGTCCATTAAGATTAAATAAGAATGAAAGGAAAAAAACAAAAAGCACAGCTTTTGTATATTTTTCAGAAATGATTAAATTAATACCTTTCATCTAAAAGTTTTTTATGTTCTGTTAAGAATTGTATTTTATTTAAATGTAAATCTACATTTGATTTGGAAAGATCTTGTAATTAAAAA
>CAZMKA010000356.1:0-1927 GCA_964566605.1 uncultured Saprospiraceae bacterium
CTATTGGACCACCAAATCCAATTGATGCTATATTGTTTAGACTTGATCAAATGGGAATGAAGAAAAGTGAATTAAGCAAATTATTAGGTTCAAGGAGCAGAACAAGTGAGATATTATCAGGCAAACGAAAATTAAGTATAGGAATGATAAGAAAGTTAAATGAAAAACTAGGAATTTCTGCTCAAATACTGATTCAAGACTATGAATTGGTAAACGTGTGAGAACAATGCACAATGATTCCATATCTTTTATCGGCAAAAGCCGACAAGAAACGGAACATGTGCTAAGCGTTCTATCCCATTAGAGTTAACAAAATTCTATAATAACGAACTAAATTACTATCTTTAAACGTTAGTAATATGAAATATGATTCAAACATTTGCGGATAAGGAAACAGAAAAGATTTGGAATGGTCATCGATCAACTAAACTTCCAAACGAAATTCAACAGATCTGTAGACGTAAGTTAAGAATGCTAAACAATGCCCAAACGATTAATGACCTAAGAATTCCACCGTCAAACAGATTGAAGAAGATGAAAGGGAAATTCAAACAATATCATAGCATTCGAATAAACAGTCAATGGAGAATCAAATTCAAATGGACAAACAACAATGCACTCGAAGTAGAAATAACAGATTATCATGAATAGATTAGCAAACGTACATCCTGGCGAAATACTTCTAGAAGAATTCCTTAAACCAATGGAAATAACAGCATATAGGTTATCGAAATCTATTGGAATTCCTCAAACAAGAACAAGTCAAATCATAAAAGGTAAAAGAGGAATTACAGCAGATACAGCATTAAGATTATCTAAGTATTTTGGAACTTCACCAAAATTCTGGCTAGGATTACAAGATGATTACGATTTAGAAGAACAAACAAATAAGCTAGAAAACGAATTAAAGCAAATACAAACTCTAAATATAGCAACGTGATAGAACAATGCACGATGATTGCATATCTTGTATCGGCAAAAGCCAACAAGAAACGCCATATGTACTTTGAGTTACCTACAATGACTCAATAAAATTCTATAAAATTTGAAATTGGTTCGAAATTGGTGTATATTTACATCAAATTAAACAATTGAATAAAATGTCTAGACAAAGTATAACATTTACTAAACCAAATGATGAATGGTTAAAATCAATAGTTTCAAGTGAAGAATATTCAAGTAAAAGTGAGATTGTAAATGACTTAATAAGACAAGCTAGAAAACAACAAGCTCAAATTGACTGGATAAATTCAAAGCTTGAGAAAGCAGAAAAAAGTGGATTTACAAAATCAACTAAATCTCAAATCCTAAAAGAATCAAAGTCAGGACTAAATGAGTAGTTATAGACTAAGTAACGAAGCAAAAGAAGATTTAATCAGAATACATCGTTATGGAGTAAAAAAATTTGGTGAAGTGCAAGCTGATAAATATTTTGACACTTTTTTCGAATATTTTGAATTGATCTCAATAAATCCATTTTCATTTGAATCGGTCGAACAAATAAGAAAAGGTTATCGAAGATGTGTATGCGGCTCAGATTCAATCTACTACAAAGTAAATAAGAATCAAGTCGAAATTATGGCGATTATTGGTAGACAGGATTTAAATAATAATTTATAGATTCAAAAATACAAAGTTGCTAACAATGCGTGACGATTTCATATCTTGTATCGGCTAAAAAAAGCAGACAAAAGAGACAAGGTACACTAATCGTTTTGCCTGAATTATTCACAAACAATCTTCCATAAGAACCATATCTTCATAACACCAAAAAACGCTCTTCCTTCTACCATGTGGGAGAAGGATAAGAGGTTGAGGGAGAAGAAAGAGATTTTGTGCGGATATTCCTGCAATCCCAGTATTTAGTTGAACAAGTTTGTGAGCTAAGCTAAAAGTTCACCTATTAGCTTGTATACAGGAAGATATA
>CAZMKA010000357.1:0-1907 GCA_964566605.1 uncultured Saprospiraceae bacterium
CTTTCATCAAGGTTTAGCGAAATTGTAGCTTCTGTTACTAGGATTGGTTCTTCTGCGGAAAATGAATATTGTGATATAAGAATCGCTAAAGTTAATAGTAGTTTTTTTGTCATATTGTTTTGTTTGAAATATAAAATAGATTTTCTTCAAAATTAAAAGGCATATTATAATGAATTAAAACCACAAGATTAAACTTACTGTTTGAGCAATTGATTTCATAATTCTTTACACACTTTACTTCTCATTATTATTTAATCACTCTCTACTTCGAACTCTGCTTTTGTTTCGCTTTCATAGTCCAAATCAGTTAGATTAGATCTCAGATAATCATCATTTAAAATACCAATAGTCATTATTTTAGACACATCTGTATCTAAAACAATTCTATCATTTTCTTCATTAAATCTTATCTTTTGACTCAACTTACCATGATTTCTTATAAACTCAATTATTCTATTTTTTACCAATTGTAGAACAGGTGATTCAGTGTTTATTCTTAATACGCGTTTTGCATACTTAACATTATTTACAAAAGCTGTCAATTCATCAAGGTTCTGAATTAAGTCAAGTCCACCAATTAATTGTATTTTTTCTCTTGCTTGATTCATAATAATATCTTTATAACCGTATGCTGCCGAAAAAGTTTTTATATTATTTACGACAAGTTTATCTTCAGCATAAATGAAATCAATCGAATTATTTATTTGAAGAATATTTGAATTCAATTTTTCAAATCTGTTACCAATAGGAACAAAACCAAGCATTTTATCTTGTCTCACAATTGTAACAGGATATACGTGTTTAAATATTGTGAAATAATTATCTTGATTCCCAATAGTTATTAATATGGCTTTAATCGATTCTAAATCATCATTTGTAAACGAAAACTCATCATAATCAGCCCAAGTATCAAAATCTTGTAGTACTGCTAATTTTGCTGGAAATTCATCAATATCATAGTAAAATGCAGAATTATTCGTTTCTAGTGCAACAGAAATATTTGAAAAGTTCAATTCATCATTATTAAAAAATTTTCGATTGATTGTTTCTTGGAATATCTTAATTAAATCCGCAGACAATTCCTGTGAAACATCTGCTAGTGAAAGACTTTCTGTGCCATCTTCATTTTTCTTAACTAAATGAACTCTTATTCCTATTGGTTCATTTTCACTATTAACTATATTTAACAATTCTCTAAGTTCGTTTAATTCCATTCTGTTTTGATTTGATAGCGAAATAAATATTATCACTAATTAGCTTATATTCAATCCAATCTTGCTCTTGAAAAACTTCTCGTGAGATTAGTATAATATTTTTTTTATTTGTAGTTTTAGTTTTACAAATATGATATCCAAGAATTGCTAAAGTTGGGTTATTGTAAAACATATTCGTTTTAACGTAAATCATTCCAATAACAATAATTACAAGGAAAAACATTAATCCATTTCTATCTTCTGAAAGGTTAAAGTCTAAATCAAAGCTTAATAGAGGAATTACATATGTCACTAAAAATGTCAAGTGTTCCCAATTAATATTCTCCATTTCCTCGATTTTTTCGGGAAGTGATTTTGCTCCTTTTATGATGTATTTAAAGCGGTAATAAAACCAAAAACCCGCGACAATAAACACTATTGAAATTATTGGGATAATATTAAGTTTTATTAAATTCCAAAAACCAATAAATTCACAATTATCAAAGCAAAGTGGAACTTGAACTTTATTAGCAAACAAGAGAGTAAAAAGTAGCCATAGTGATAATATGTAAAGCTGAATTTTCAATCTCATAAGTTTTTTATCATTATTATAAACTAATACAGCTTATATTTTCACTTATCTTATTTATTGTCTGAATACTAAAAATTAAAAAAGCCTTTTTTATCGCCATCTTTATCCTTCTGCTCTTTTAG
>CAZMKA010000358.1:0-1902 GCA_964566605.1 uncultured Saprospiraceae bacterium
TTCATAATCGATTGAATCTATATAATGTGTTTATATCTTTTGTTTACATATAATCCGCCGTTTTTCACCTATTAAGCTAATTAATGGTTTTGGGCTTAAAGCCCAAAATTAAAGGGTTTTACCCCAGCGACTTCACATATGGTATAAATTTATATGTGTTATTTCTTTTTTTCGATAATTTAAGGCCTTGTTTGCTCCTAACTTTGAAGTAAGAAATAAATATCGATATTAATAATTAAACGAACACACATTGAAAACGAATCATATAATAATACAAAGCCATTTTTTTGGCGAAAGAAATCTAAAGGATTTCAATACGTGGGAATATTCCTAAAATCATTAAAATCAAATTTATAAAGTATCCAGCTGTGTGATAATTGAGTTTTATTAAGCCTAAAAAATACGAAGGCTGAAATCATTATTCATGCATAAGGATGAAGGTCAAATGACCTTAACAGAATGATGTGCTCCCTAGGTGTACATCGCTGATTAGTAAACCTTTAAAATTTATAACCATGCTAATTCTAAAAATTTTAATTTTAATCTTAATTACCGATTTAATTACTGGATTTGTACATTTTCTGCTTGATCAATATGGATCTCCAGAAGGTAGATTTTTCAAAAATGCAGTCAAAATTAATTTATCGCATCACGATAACCCTAGATTAATGTTACAAAGATCTTATTGGGATTTGACTAAAGATAGTTGGAAACTTGGGGCAATGCTTTTTGTAGCATCATTTCTAATATTTGGCTTTCAATGGGAAATACTTTTTGTACTAATATTGGGTGCTAACACGAATATTTTTCATAAATGGTCGCACATGAAAAAGAGTGAAAAGCCTAGAATTATTCACCTATTACAGAAAGTAAAGTTTTTACAGCATAGTAAGCACCACAGAGAGCATCACAAAAAGCCATTTGACACATATTTCTGCATAATAACGAATATGCTAAATCCCATTCTTGAGAAAATTTATTTCTGGGAAGGAGTTATTTGGACATTTAAACTTGTAGGAATAAAGCCTGTTGCAGGAACTGAAGTAAGAGGATATAAATAGTTACAACAATTCTAAAACAGAATAAGTATTAACTAGAATTAAAAAATTATTGGCGTGGAAATTTATTTCTGCGCCTTTTTTTGTCTGTGAATTGCGTTAAAACCAATTTGCCCATAATAAATACAACTACTTCATTACTTTTGGAGAAAAATTGATAATGAAAGGAATAAAAGTATTGTATTATGTTACTACTAGTATTGTAAGCATAATATTTCTATTTTCAGCAATCATGTATTTTAGTAACTATGATATGGTAAAAGGCTTTTTTGAAATGTTGGAATTTCCTACATGGGTAGTTTATCCTTTAGCAGTTGCAAAAATTCTAGCAGTAATTACACTTTGGGTTAAACCCAAAAGAGTTTTGGTAGAGTGGGCATATGCTGGCTTATTCTTTGACTCTATACTAGCTTTTGTATCACATATTTTCGCAGACCATGGCGTTTTTACTTTAGCTCTACTCGCTTTAGTTGTGACTTTATTATCAAGAATTTTCTATGGTATGGTATTTATCTCGCCGAAAGCTATTAAAGCCTAATATTTATCTCAATACAAATTGTAACTTTGCCTCATGAAGTTTGAATCATATCATTTTTCAGAGGGGCTCAACAAAGGAATAGTAAAGTTAGGCTGGAAAAGACCAACAGATATACAATTTAAAAGTATCACAAGCATACTTGAAGGAGAAGATGTTCTTGCTGTTGCACAAACAGGTACAGGTAAAACAGCTGCTTATGCTATCCCTACGATAGAAATGCTAGAGCAGATCAATATTAATCAACGTAGAAAGGATGGATTGAAATGCATCATTCTTGCACCGACGCACGAATTGGTACTGCAGATC
>CAZMKA010000359.1:0-1891 GCA_964566605.1 uncultured Saprospiraceae bacterium
AAGCTAGCATTTACTTCTCCAATTTTTTCAGAAATAGAAGTTATTAATTTTAAAATTAAAGATGTTATTTCGTACGGTGGATTCATTCTTGATACTATCATTTGATAGTACCAAAAATACAATCATTTAACCTAAATTATCTTATGAAATGTGATTTTTTAATTGAGGGCAACGGTCGTGTATAAGAATAGTAGGGCGGAAAAAGAGCGCAAAACATTCGGATGGACACAAGCCGAATTTTTAAATTTTTCTTATTATCTTTTTTTTATCAATAAGCCAAATTTAAAAATTTGGCGACTTTGCAAATGCACCATTACCATTGGGTTAAGCACTTATTGCCCTATTATTTTTATACGTTGTCGCCAGTAGTTATTTTCGATGAATTGTTTTGACTTTTTCATTTCGTAATACAACTAAATATGTGTCAACTTCTCGTTCGAAATCTTTTTCTCTTCCCTTAATAATGGATGAATATTGTTTTTTGTATAAAATATCAAATCCAATTAATTTCTTACATTGAGTTGCTATACTTTGAACAAAATCTTTGTTATTTAAACCACCGATCAAATAAAGGGTTTCAATTCCATTACCGAGTTTTTGAAGATTTCGTTTATATACTCGTTCGCCTTCTGTATTTATCTTAAATGATTTACCAATAATCCTAATAGCAAATTTTGAATACTCGCCATTGTAATCAGTTATAGTATCTTCATTCATTTTCCTATTTGCATATCGATATAGATGATTGACTAAAATTTTTATTTGTTCATAGATTTTATTTTTATCTCTTTTTCCTGTGAATACTTTCTCGCCAAAAAAAGTGAGTTCTTGAAGAAAAACTGGGAAGTATAATCCAGCACGGTCAATATCCATAAATTTGTTAAAAAAATCAGCTATTTTATCGTTTGTCATTGCTTCCTTTAAATAATCTTGTGCAAATTGGTCAACAATTTCTCTTTTTTCACTTTTCACAATATCATAGCAAACGAATAAATCAATTGCATCTTTTTGATAATTTGCTATATAAGATTTTGCCTTTTTTAGATAACCAGTCGTTACAAATGCCATTGTAGCATTAATAATATTTCTGTTTTCATTATCGCTTTTATGTAGATTAATTACTAATTGACCATTTTTTAAGAAATGCTCTTTAGTTGTCGTTTCGTCAACCCATTTTATTTTAGCTCTGGACGCTTCAATTTGTGGTGCTTTTTTTCGCGCTTTGTCGATATACTTATTTAGTTTGCTTTGAAGATTGTATTTCGTGTATATGTATTCGGAACCTTTGATTATACGCTTTAGTAAACGATGCAATACTGTTATTGCTCTTTCTAATTTAGTCGGATAGCGTAGAAATAAAAAAACTATTCCAATAATTGAAACAGCAACAAGACCAACATTAATAACTATAGTATCGACAATCGTAATATCTACTTTAAGCATTCTTCTCATTTAAATATTCAGTTAAACTCACAACACATTCTGGCTTGTCACAACTTATTTTAACTGTATTACTCTCTGGGAAAATACCGTTAATATTATCTAAAGTTATAATTGTTTTACAAAATTTGCATTTGACATTTGATGCGTTAATTTCATCGAGCATCTCAAGATTTTCAAGAAACGTCTTTAATTTATCTTGATGCACTACTTTTAATACTCCATCTTCTCTTTGCTTTTTCATTCTGCCAAAATTTAATTATTTACAAGGTAGCGAAAAATTTGAAGCAACCATTTAATGAACTTCTGATAATATCTATTTGATTGGACGATGTGTTTTCCATAATTACTGGCAACAATAGGGATAACTGTAGAAAAAACTACCTAAACCGTTTTAACGTATTTTTTGTAAATTCACTTAACACCAGTCGTCCACTAATTTCAGCACGTT
>CAZMKA010000360.1:0-1874 GCA_964566605.1 uncultured Saprospiraceae bacterium
TTAGTTTTTATTATCGACACTTTACGAAGAAAACCAAATGTAAATTTAGCTATCCTTGTGTCTTTATTTATAGGATGGGTTTCAATTCTTTATAGCTCATATGTAGGTGGTAAAATGCTAAGTCAAATGAGTCATAATGTAGGCTTTTCTGATGGTGGAGATGGAATGTTTTTAGTTAACTGGAGTTTGGAAGGTGGTGATTTAAGAATTGCACATTTTCTAGGATTACATGCAATCCAAATCATACCAATTGTTGCATATTTTATAAATAAGCGATTACCTAATTCTCCAGTAAAAGCTGGAATATTAAGTACCTTATTTGGAATTTCATATCTTGGATTAATTGTTACCACATATTATCAAGCAAAAAATGGAATACCTTTAATTGCATTAAGTTTATCATAAAAGATGAATACAAGAAAAATAAATCCAAACTTAGGTTTTAATGATACCTTATTTATGTTGATAGGGATGCCATTACTTGCATTACTTATAATGTACCTATTTAATAGTAGTGTAACGTGCATTCAAGATTTTTTCATTAGTTTTTTTGTGTCGTTGATTTTCACTGTGTGCAATTGGTTGGTCATGCGTTGGTTTTTATTGCAATTGAGAAAGAGATTCCCTCTACAAAAAGATACATTGAAAAGAATATTGATTGTGTTTTTGTCTATTGTATTTACAATTAATGGATTGAATTTTATTGGTAATTCAATAATGGGATCGATTATAGGAGAAACTTATCATGGTCCAGATTCTAAAACGATTATAATCATAACATTATTGAGTATAATGTTAACTGCGATTTATGAAGCAATATACTTTTTCAAAAAACTTCAAGAATCTATTCGACAAGAAGAACAAGCTCAACAAATTGTTGTACAAGCAAATTTAGATAGCTTAAGAAATCAAGCTCAGCCACATTTCTTATTCAATAGTTTAAATATTCTACAAGACATTATCGACAATGATTCCAAAGAAAACGCTCAACAATTTGTAAGACAATTCTCAGATGTATATCGATTTATTCTTGACACGGGAAAAAATAACCTGATAGGATTAAATGAAGAAATAGCTTTTACAAAATCATATCTATATATTCAACAAGAAAGGTTTGGTGATAATCTAAAAGTTGAATGGGATATAAATACAGATATTGAAAGCAAGTACATTATTCCTATGAGTCTTCAATTACTCGTAGAAAATGCAATAAAACACAATGTAATTTCTGTATCAATGCCACTTACTATACATATAAGTAATGCTAATTCTAGATTAATAGTGGAAAATAATCTTCAAGAAAAAAGTACAAAATTAGAGTCAACGAAAATAGGCTTAGCAAATATTAAAAAGAGGTATGAGTTAATGGGTGAAGATATGCCTGTAATCGAGAGTGATGCCAGTATATTTAGAGTTTCCTTACCAATATTTGAAAATAAGTTATGACGAAAATTCTTATTCTTGAAGACGAACCAAGAGCTTGTAGACAATTGCTTAAAGTCCTTGATTCTTGTGGATTTCAGTATGAATTAATTCATACCATTGATAGTGTACGTGATGCAATAGATTGGTTTTCAAACAATCCATCTCCTGAGCTTATCTTCATGGATATTCAGCTAGCGGATGGTTTATGCTTTGAGATTTTCCTCTCCGTGACTATAGACTCATCTATTATTTTTACAACTGCATTCGATCAATATGCTATCAAAGCCTTTAAATTTAATAGTGTTGATTACCTATTAAAACCTATAAAACAGGATGAGATGAAGGTTTCATTGGATAAATACCAAAGGAATCTATTCAAAAATCAATTGAATGAAACTACGATTTCTACAATTACAAAAATGCTAAATATAGAGAAGACTGAATCAAGG
>CAZMKA010000361.1:0-1869 GCA_964566605.1 uncultured Saprospiraceae bacterium
GTCTAGAGCTTCCTTAACCATAGCAGTATTGGAAACCAAAAACATGGGCGCCATGATGATGGGATATTGAATATCAAGTATTTCTGTAAGAGTGGGTTTAGCCATGCTTATTTGTTATTAATGAATCGTTAATTCAATCTAATGATAGAACTTATTATTTTGCTTAAAGTTAATCTATCGTAACAGTATTTTAAGTGCAAAGACAGGTTAAAAATATAATTTTTTGACTTAAAGTCAAAAAAATGTGATTTAAAACAATTTTGTTTTTATATTTATCGTATCTAAACAGGAAGGTTTATCTTTCCATAATATTCGAAAAAAACATACATACATAAATATGAGTAGAAAAATCAGTAAAGTAGCCGTTCTCGGAACAGGAGTAATGGGTACTGGAATTGCTTGTCATTTAGCAAATGTGGGAATGGAAGTAATCATGCTTGACATTGTCCCCAAAGGTGTTGAAAAAGATGCGCCAGCAGCTAAACGAAATGCAATAGGAAATGGCGCTCTCAAAGCAGCATTGAAAGCAAAACCTGCGCCTTTATACGTGAAAAAATATGCTAGTAGAATTACAGTAGGGAATTTTGATGATGATCTTGATAAGATTGCGTCATGTGACTGGGTGATAGAAGTAATTATTGAACGTCTGGATATTAAGCAATCACTTTTTGAAAAAGTAGATGCGATAAGAACACCAGGAACTATCATTAGTAGTAATACATCTGGTATTCCTATTCATATGATGGCTGAAGGTAGAAGTGACGATTTCAAAAAGCATTTTCTAGGTACACACTTTTTCAATCCTCCTCGTTACTTGAGATTGCTAGAAGTGATTCCTACAGCTGACACAGACAAAGAAGTTGTTGATTTTATCATGAATTTCGGTGATGTTGTTCTTGGTAAACAAACGGTTTTATGTAAAGATACGCCAGGGTTTATAGCTAACAGAATTGGGGTGTATGGTATGGCTAAAATTTTAGAACTTACGGAAGAGTTAGGACTTACAATTTCGGAAGTTGATAAGATTACAGGACCTGCTGTGGGTCGTCCCAAAACAGGAACTTTCCGTCTTGCTGATCTGGTAGGAAATGATGTGATTGATAAAGTGATGAAAGGTTTGAAACAAAATGCTCCTCATGATAAAATGGTCGCTGATGTAAAGATGCCTGCTTACTTTAACTACCTAGTTGAGAATAATTTCTTAGGAGACAAAACAAAGAAAGGATTTTACCATAAAACAGGTGAGCGAGATGAAAAAGGACGTTCCATAATTTTGGGAATGAACCTTGAAACGAATGAACATGAACCAACTGCAAGACCGTCTTTACCTTCCATTAACTTGGCAAAGCAAATCGATAATTTAAAAAATCGATTCAAAGCAGTTTTCAACTCGGAAGATAAAGGTGGTGAATTAGTACGTAAAAGCACACTGGCTTTATTCGCCTATGTTGCACAAAATGTACCTGAAATTTCTGATCATATTTTTCCTGTAGATGATGCGTTGAAAGCAGGATTTGCATGGGATCTTGGACCTTTTGAATATTGGGATATTATAGGTGTGAAGGAAGGAGCGGAGATGGCGAAGAAAGAAGGTTATGAGATTGCAGGATGGGTAGAAAAAATGATTGCTAATGGTCATGAAAGTTTTTATAAACTAGAAGATGGTCAACGTTTATTTTATAATCAAGAATCTGAATCGTACGAAGTAATTCCTGGTTCTGAGAAGTCTGTTGTGCTTGATGCTTATAGAGGACATGCGCCAGTTTTCAAGAATGACGAAATAACGCTTCATGATATAGGTGATGGCGTATTGTGTTTGGAGTTTAACTCCAAAAAATATTCAGAAAAAAAATCGTTAATTATCTCTGT
>CAZMKA010000362.1:0-1857 GCA_964566605.1 uncultured Saprospiraceae bacterium
TTTCTGATAAAAATACCCCCGTATTTTATTTTTACTGAATAACAATCATCTTTTTCATCATTCGTATCTCATCTGTAACTACCTCGTAGTAATACACTCCACCAACCATCACATCGCTTCTATCAAGATTGATGACATTCTCTCCTTTAGTGAATATCATTTCTCTCGATTGTAAAACTTTACCATTCATATCAAGAATATTCAATTGACCTTCAATTGTTTTTGGTGAAGTAAATACTATAGAAGTACTTGACATCCATGGGTTCGGCTCGTTCTGATTAAGTCCATATTCATAAGTTTTCTGTTCTTCTTCACTTTCGCCAGCTCGTGTCTTAAGAATAACATTCATTAAATCTAAGTCTTCAGTATATGCTTCTGCTCGCATTACTGCGTCATCAATCGTTACAACTTCAAGCGTCTGTACATCTTTCTTAGCTCTTACTAAAATACTTAGCAACGGTGTTGTCTTAGAGTTGCTCAATAGCATTTCCTCAGCGATTATTACTCTTAATGCGTCAGCATCTAGTTTGTAATTCGTTTCGTCCATTGCAAATTGTCCACTCGTCACTTCTAGAATTTCTACACTTCTTTCATCAACTGTGACTCCTAGCTGCATTGCTGCTAACTTATCTCCAGTTTCTTTGTAAATGTGTATCCATTCTGTTTCACCTGCTTTCATCTCAGTTCTATCTAAGACTAATTCCTGCGTTTCGTTACTTCTCGTATCAATATGCTCTTCAATAAGATCATTTGGCGTTGCTGAATTATTTACATCTCCTACTTTGTACCCTCGGAAATCAACAATCATATTCTGCTCAAGATCATATATCTCATATGTCTCAGGAATCGTGTTGTACCATGGATTCGCTGGGTCAAGGAATTGATGATCAGCATCTACAAATCTCCAACTTGTATTATTAGGGAACTCTTCGTAATAACCTAATAGTAGTTTTCTGATTTGGATAATATCTGCTCCATTCACTTTTTGAGAATTATCAACATCTGCTGCTAAAATCTTATACGGAGTTGTTAATGGGGTTAGCCCCAAAATGTGTTTCTGTATTAAGATTATATCAGATACCGTGATTCCATTCGTGTGGTCAATATCCTTTAGCGGGTTGATTACATAATCTCCACCTGTTGGCATATCAAGGAATCCGTACCATCCATCTTCATCCGTCACATCCATTGTTGATCCACCTTCAAGTGTTACTTCTCCTAAAGCAATCATCTCATCTGATTCTGTCTTCAACTCTCCTGAGATATCTACTATCAATGGCATTGCTGGACATAATGAGTTATTATCCTGTACTTCAAACGATGTAATACAGAAATCTTGGTTTCCATTTTCATCTGTTACCCATAATTGAATAATGTTCTCTCCTATGTCGCTACATCCATATACTCTCACCGTATCCGTAACATCTTCGCTAAAGCTTAATAGGACTGGAGTACCACATACATCATCTGACCCTGCATCAAACATTGCTGGCTTAACAGTTACTAATGCTGTATCTACTGTGCCGTTTCCATCAATGTCTACAGCCACTAAATCAGCTGTAATATTGTCTATACATTTCGGTGAAGGTAACTTAGTGTTATTTAATGTAAAGGTATATGAGCAAGACTCAAGTGGTTCATTTCCACAAGCATCATTTACATACCATGTAATTGTATGCGTTCCTACATCATAAGATCCGCTTGCATCCGCTGTATTGCCTGATTGATCGATTGATCCATCACTATCTAAATCTATTTCATAGCTCCAGTTCAAGAATTCCTCTGCTGTACAATCATCCGTCGCACTGTTTACCAATTCTATAAAGATCGGTCCACAATCTGGATCTAGTGATTCTA
>CAZMKA010000363.1:0-312 GCA_964566605.1 uncultured Saprospiraceae bacterium
GTACGATGATAACGCCAGCCGTTGCCTTGGCGCCGTAAATGGCTAAGGCTTTCTCTCCTTTGAGCACCATGATTGATTTTACCCGATTAGGATTTATGGTTTTTATCCAGTTTTCATCGGCTATATTGCCATTAATGATCACCAATGGGTCAGATTGCGTTGGTTGAGGACTACAACACCTGATCCGGACCAACCCACAAGCAGGAGCAGCGGAAGATAACTGAATTTCAACGGGGGTTATCTTTTCAATCTCTACTTGCGCGGTGGCGATAAAAGAGGACGTCAGAAATAGGAGTAGTAGAATTTTTTTCA
>CAZMKA010000363.1:322-608 GCA_964566605.1 uncultured Saprospiraceae bacterium
GGTAAAGTGCTCGGCGCAGCCCTGGATGTACATGAATACGAGGAAATGAGCTTCGTTCATCTCGATCCGACCCAGCTACCCGCTCCTTTTCAGTACCTCCGCGACAGCGAAAACACGGTCCTTACCCCTCACATCGCCGGCTGGAGCGTGGAGGCAGAGGAAGGGCACGCCAAAACGCTGTTTGGGAAGATTATGGGGGCGTTCGGGAGCGTGACGTAGGGATGGTGGATTAGGGGGGTGGAATGATTGGTAGCATCCATGACCAACGAAAACGATGGGCTACGCT
>CAZMKA010000363.1:708-1848 GCA_964566605.1 uncultured Saprospiraceae bacterium
CGGACCTTCGGTCCTTCGCTGACCCATCGCTACGGGAGACGGCCCTCCGGGCCTGTGGCGTGCTATTTTAAGAGGCTAATCCGGCTATCCTATAAATCCTATCAAAATCCATTTAATCCTAATCTCCTTTTTTACAGATGATGAATGGGCCGGGTGATTGGAAACGGTGGGTATATCCATGACTAACGAAAACGATGGGCTACGCTCGGACCTTCGGTCCTTCGCTGACCCATCGCTACGGGAGACGGCCCTCCGGGCCTGGTGCGTGCTGTTTTAAGAGGCTAATCCGGCTATCCTGTAAATCCTATCGAAATCCTACTTAATCCTAATCTATTTTTGCCCTTCTTTTAATCGCATGATCCCTGGCCACACTACCGGCTGCCATACCATCACTCTTGGAACTCTTCATCCTAACCATCGATTACGCAGGTACCTTCGTCTTCGCCATTTCCGGCGCACTGGCGGGGATGAAGCGGAAGTTTGACGTCTTTGGGGTTTTTATTCTGGGGCTGGTTACGGCCATTGGGGGTGGTACCCTTCGGGACCTTCTGATTGGCAGCACCCCCGTAGGATGGATGCAGAATACGGTTTACCTGTACATCGTCGTGGGAGCGGTGGCTTTCGCTTACCTGTTCAGGCCCCACTTCAGAAAGCTGCGGCGAAGTATGTTCCTGTTTGATACCATCGGGATTGCACTGTACACCATCCTGGGTTTACAGAAAGCGCTGAACTTTGGTTTGTCGCCGGTGATCTGCGTGCTACTGGGGGTGGTGTCCGCCACCTTCGGTGGCGTGATTCGGGACGTGCTTTCGGGCGAAGTGCCGCTTATCTTCCGCAAGGAGATCTATGCGTCCGCCTGCCTGGCGGGTGGGGTACTGTTTCTGGTGACGGATCAGCTGATCGGCGAACGGGTTGCCATGGGTGTGGCAATAGTCGTCGTCTTCGTCATCCGCACACTGGCAGTGCGCAACCATTGGACGCTGGCCTTCGGTCCAGCCGCCAGATCATAATTCAGACTACTTAATCCGGGCCAGCAGCGCTTTGCTTTCTGTTACTCCGTAGTCGCTGTTAATCTTCTCCGCCAGTTCCAGGGCGTAGCGGGCAGCCTTTGCCGCGTCCTGGAATCGACCGAGTTTTTCC
>CAZMKA010000364.1:0-1819 GCA_964566605.1 uncultured Saprospiraceae bacterium
CCATAACAGAAGCAAGACTACCAAAATCCATTCCTCCACCTATCTGTATCGCTATAACTATGTATATAGCATAAATTAATGCTAGTAGTATTGGAATTGCTTTGTAATCGATTAAGAATCGTGTTACTTTCCATTTAGGAAGGAAAATCATTAAGAGCCACATAGGCATGGCACTCATATTGGCTAAGGAAAAAACTTCAGTTGGTGACATTGGTTGTTTTTTAAATATGAATCAAATATGTAGTGGTTATGCTTAAAATAAAACAACTTTGAGTTGAACCATCGTTAAATAGTATTGAATTGTATTGGTTAAAAGAATTAGGCAAAGTAGTACTAGAAAGAACGGATGGGAATTTTCATATCTTTCTTATTTGTTGGTTAAATTACAAAGCTAAATTAGAGAAGAGATGTACGAATATAAATATGTAAAAATTAAGTTGGGAGGTATATTCACTTCAAAACCGAATCAAGACTATAAACAAATTATAGCGGCGCATGCTAAAGAAGGATGGCGATTTGTACAAATATTTGCACCTGCTACCGCTGGTTATGGAGCGGCCACTTATTTTGAGTTGATATTTGAAAAAAAGGAAGAATAGTAGTTATTTGAATACATTCTTTTTGTAGTAAACAGATATATAGTTCCCTAAACAATTAATAGATAAATCCTTTCCTAAGTTTGGCCAAACTATTAAAATAAACTTTCCTGAAACCTTAGAGGAATTAGACAGGAGTAGAGATAAGGATTTGTCAGACTTTAATAAAAAACTTAGATTCAATCCCAAAAACCTATGAATATTAATTAAGTAATATTACATTGTATATACTTTTTGGTATGTTATAACGTTTTTTTATGAGTATTATATTACTTTTGCAGTATATTAAAGGGAGATGAACAATACAAATACAGCTTCAAGAAAACAAATATTTATGGATTGGCTAACTAGTCAAGACAGAGATTTTAACGAATTAAATCATGATTCTGCTAAGAAAGATGGTCTTAAATTTGATAACCATTGTTCTAATGCTGATGAAAAAGAATTTATTTCAAAAGACGTTTTAAAATCTGCATTTAAAACTATCATGAAGTCTTCTAAATAATTTTATAGACTTTATGAGGAATATTTCTGAAATCTCCAATTTCATTGACGAAATTGAGTCTAATCATGATATAGAAAAAAGACTCTCGGAAATAGATAGCATCTTATCTGGCTTTAAGGAATGTTATAAAAGTTCTTATAATGTAGACATATCGTATTCAGAAAACGCTAGTGTTTATATTACTTATTTTTATTTTTTTTTGATTGAGAAAGAGCTTAAAAGTTATTTAAACGAAAACTCCAACATATTCAAGATGTCTTCTGGAACTGAGCAGACTATTAATTATGTACAGCCTATTATTAGTGAGTCGTCCGAATCTAAATCAGTTAGAAAGTTAAATGCTGAATTAGCTTCGTATGCAGCTGTCAGCTTTATAACAGGATGGAATAGAATAGAATACGACTTAAATTCTGGTGTTGGTCCGTTAAATGATTCAGTGGATAAATTTCTAAGTGAAAGAATAAAAATATTAGAATATCAAGATTTGGAAAATGGACTTCCAATATTGTTTAATTCACAATCATGGGAATTGTTTCATTTGATTCATCAATACTACAGGTCTATTGCAATTCTAAATTAAAATAGCATCAGTGTTTTGACTGTATAGTCTCGGATTTGTCCTAAGAAAGTGTTTCATTGACATTGCTAATTTGTTCTTTAATTTACAAGTATTCCTTTTTGCGCTGTGTTTTTGATTTAGAAAAAGCATAATCATATT
>CAZMKA010000365.1:0-1808 GCA_964566605.1 uncultured Saprospiraceae bacterium
AAATGAAGCTAACTCAACGAAGATAATGGTGAGTTTCTATCATTCTACTACCGAAAACCAGTTAAAATTTTATTTTATGCTCAAATTGACACACTTTTACTTAATATAAACTCTTAATAATCAATAAAATGTATAAACAAGTTAATCCCGAAATCAGGTTATTATGTATAAGTTAAATTAGTATATCATTTATACAACTCAATTTAAATCGAACTTGGTTTATATCTCCTCCAAGATTGACTCCCCTTTCAAACAATCGCCACATGTCCATTCCCATGTTTCATGAATTCGTATTTTCCCATTAGCTAAAATGGTAGGCTTTGAAGTGCATTTCCCTGTCTTTAATTCACCATCAGAATTGATTTGATGATAACGCATTTCTATATTACCTACACCATCAACTAAGCCGATTAAATGACCTTTTACAATCTTTCCACCTGAATATTCAGAAGTTAATACATTACCATTTTGTTTATACTCAAAAATTGTTTCACCAGATGTTTCCCCATTCTCGGATGTCTGAATCGCTTTAAATTTCTTATTGTTATAATTTATATGCAAACTCATTTGAATACTATTGTTTAAATTATGGCTTTACTTTACCAATAACTTACGAGTTACTATACAATGTGAATCCGTATGTTTAACACTCAAAAGTAATAATCCTTTATTGCTTTACATCCACTTAGTAATGATTTTGAAAAGGAATGACGGAACCTATCAATGTCCTTTTACTTTTGGGCTTAAAGCCCAAAATCAAAAATAATCTAACTTCACATCTTTTATTTATAAAATACCTTTATCAACTAACTTCATCTCACCACTTCGCTCGTCTATTTCAATTTCAACCCAACCTAAACTCGTTACATTGTTGGTCTCCCATTTCAATCCTAGGAAATATGAGTCTTCTAAAGTTTCAGAACCTATTAACCATGTTGTTGGCCATTGATGATCAGCATTATTATGTATCGAAACAATAGTAACTCCTGAATTTAGATTATTCCATGATAGAGGAGCTGTCACAGTTTCATTTACAAGATTTAAATTTCGTAAAAACAACGGTTCATCTTCTTCTCTTAATAAAATTTCATTTTCACCAATGGTTTTTATCCTGCCTAGAAACGCATAATCGGTATCTATCCCGTTAACCAATGCTTCTAAATATATCAACTCAAAATCCTCTGTCCCATCATCATCCATATCTATTGAAATATCATCATGTCTTTCAGGAAGTTCATCTGTAAATTCAGGTGTTGTATCAACAGGTGTGCAACTGCTTAAAAGCAAAAGTGAAAAGATTGTAAATAAAATAAATGAATCTCGCATAATGTATTTTTTCTTAGTAAGACGTAGAATAAAAGAAGATGGTTGGTGTCATTCTTCTTCTTTTCTATAGTTTCTATTTATTGATAACCTAATTCACTTCTTCGGATTCCCATTTCAAGTCCGCGAATTTCAGCGAGACCTCTTAATCTTCCAATTGCTGAATATCCAGGGTTCGTTTTTTTTGTTAAATCATCTAGCATCTTATGTCCGTGATCAGGACGCATAGGAATGCTTTTTCCTTGTTTTGTGGCTTCCGCCAAAAGGCTTTTAATTACTGCATACATATCAACATCTCCTTCAAGATGATTGGCTTCAAAGAAATTACCTTCTGCATCTCTTTTCGTCGCACGTAAATGAATAAAGTGAATTCTATCTCCGAATTGTTTAATCATTTCAACTAGATTATTAGTTGGGCTTACGCCAAAAGAGCCTGTACAAAAACAGAGGCCATTATGCTTATCATCAACTGCATTGAATATAGC
>CAZMKA010000366.1:0-1801 GCA_964566605.1 uncultured Saprospiraceae bacterium
TATAAAACCTGTCAGCTCTTTATTAATATCTCCACATAAAAGAATTTCTGACACATCAGAAATAGTGTTGACAACTTCTTTCAATGAAGTAATAAAATCATATGAATTACTCAATACTTTACAAAATATTGAATCCCATTCGTGCTTATTACGTTTAAAATAATATAAAATATTTCCTAATTTATAAACATGAAGTACATTTACTTGTAAAGCTGATTTATTAAGAATCGAACTTACAAAATGATAAGTATGCAATCCTCTTAATATTTCTCTATACTTAATATCTTTAAGTGTATTAATTCTATAAATGACAACCTTTTGCTCTTCTTGTGACCTATCAATAAAGTTGATTGAATTATTCGTATCTGGAAAAATATTATTTAAATATTCTTTTTCGTTTCCGTACGAAAATAGAGACCTTGGCAGTATCTCATATTCAGGATTCGAATAGTATAATTTATAGCTTACATTACTAGAATTAGAGCCAATATGACTTAAGAAATCGAGATTGTTGTTATTATGAACAAATTCTTTCTTGTTTAAGATTAGTTCGTTATTTCTATCATACCCAAATAAATAAAGGCTATCAATTGTATCAACAATTGAAAGCCTTTCTATTTTATTAAGCTGAATACTAATATTAGAATCTACTGTTTCCAATTTCCTGCTGTATTCGGAGAATTCATATCACCAAATTTCAACTTTGAATCTGGATCATAAGATCTATTGTATTTTCTATATCTATTGTCTGAGAATTTACCCATAAATTGATTGTAAGGGATTCCTACTTCTACAACATTAACAAGTGTATTTTGGTAAGTAAGAGTATCCGCTTTCATTGTATAACTTGCATTGTCTGTTCCATAAGGCACATAAGTTAAACTGTCAATATTAATTGATAAAGATGCTAAAGAGTCAATAGCTTTTACAAAAATAGTTTCGATTTTTGCTTCTGATTTCTCATCATCTATATCACCTATAATTTTATACAATTCAATATCAGATGTTTTTAAGACAGTTTTTAGGGTGTCAAAAGTAGGAGCATACTCTCCTGTAATTTTTTTATAAATTTCTTGAGCATTTCTTATTTTCTCTAATTGCTGAACTACTGCGCCTTGTCTTTGCTTAAGAGCTTTATCAAATGAAATGGGTTCTTTGATATTTAGAGCAATAAGATAGGCAAGTGCTGCTGAAATCAGTATTAAAAACAGATTGATAACAATTTTCATTTTATTGATATTTTTTTGAAATATTCAAGCTTGGTAAATCAATAATTCAACCGAGCTAGACATCCATAGTTGGTTTACTTCATTAAATTGACGTAATAATACATTTTTTTTGCAAAAAAAAGAGTTTCAGAAACACTATATTTACTTAAATTTTAAAACAATGTCTAGTTCAATCCTTGCAATAGAAAGTTCATGCGACGATACATCTGCTGCTATAATGATAGATGGTCATTTAGTAAGTCTTGGTGTGTCAACACAAAAAATACATGAAAAATATGGTGGAGTTATACCGGAACTTGCAAGTAGAGCTCATCAACAACAGATTGTTCCTATTGTAGATTACGTTTTAAAAGATGCAGGGCTTTCGCCCAAAGAAATAGATGCAATAGCATTTACGCAAGGTCCTGGACTGTTGGGGTCACTATTAGTAGGTACAAATTTTGCAAAATCTTTTGCTCTTGCAGGAGATATCCCATTAATTTCTGTATATCAAATGGAAGCTCATATTCTTGCTCACATTATTGAGGATCCAAATCCCAAATTTCCATTTATTTGTCTGACTGATTATGGAG
>CAZMKA010000367.1:0-1771 GCA_964566605.1 uncultured Saprospiraceae bacterium
AATCAGGTAATTTCCCTAATCTCGGACATAATTTATCTGCATATTCTTTTGCTGCTTCTTGAGTCAGAAATGAACTATGGCACCAAATTTCTATAGAATTGCCATCTATGAAACTGGCTTCGAAGACAAAAGTATTTATATCAAAAAGGCTGCCACCGTTGGGATCACCAGGCATTTCTTTATCTGAAAGTCCTATAAAAATCAAGCTATCAAAAACATCAAGATCGGTTTCCAAGATGAAGTCTATATCATTCGATACTACCGAATTAGGGAACAATGGATTCTGTGCTGACAGTTGCGAAATATTTAAAATCACATAAAGAATAACAGAGGAGATTTGAATTGTATATTTGCACATGTCTTTTATTTATTTAAAATTTTAAACTATTCTATTGTTAATATCTAATCCGAAATTAGTTAAATATAAAAATAAAAGATCGTTCTGTTATATACTTGGTCTCAAAACTTAGGTTTACATCCTCACATCCATTGTATTATCCCTGATGGTGGCGTCTACAAAAACAAGCAATGGAAACCTACTTCCTTTTGCAAGTTACTTCAACTCTTTAAATATCATTATGGAATAATAATCTTGAATCATGGACAACGAGTCCAAATCATTTTTCAGACCTAAACCTCGAAGGAGGGGTTCCTGTTTTATTTTTGAACAATCTAGTAAAATATAAGGAATCTTGAAAGCCAACTTCAAATGCAATTTCTCCAATAGCCATTTCTGTCATTTTTAAAAGTTCCTTCGCTTTTTCTATTCTTCTACTATTGATATAATTAGTGGGGCTATTATTATATTCTTTTTTAAATGATCTTTTGAATGAAGATAAGCTTAGATTAGACAATTTAGCCAGTTGGTCAATTTTGAGATTTGAAAACAAATGCAGCTCAACGACCTCTCTGATCGAGATTGAGTTGGACGAATATAAATCGGCTATCAACTCCGATATGGAATCAATATTTTTGGATTGTATTAACAGAAGAACTAATTCTTTTATTTTTAGTTCTAGTAAATCATTGTTGACTAGACTAGAGTTTTGAAAATAGAAATCCAACGATTCTATGAATTTGGATAATACATCACTTGAGACAACGACATCGCTTGATTTGTTGTTTGCCTGTTTTGTAATGATTTCTGGTAGTTCATTGGCGTACAATTTTTTCAAGATTTCAGGAAAAAAATGAACTACGAGAACTTCAACCTTATCTTCTTCGGCATTTTTAAGCAAGTCTACAAAGTGGCTCCCGCATTTCAATAAAACCGCTTCGTTTCCTTGTAATTGCTTATTGTTTTCTGATGATAATAATTTAGGTCCAGTCTCTTTAAAGTAGATAAAACAACCGCTATCCTGAAAAATCGCCTCATAATGAAAAGGCGTTTTGATAGTCATCTTTTCAATCAATACCTGTCCTTGGTATTTGAATGTTCGCCGGGCTGTTATCATAAGAATTTAGTTTTATAAAAGTGTATTTCAATAATCATGTTTAAAATTATATTAAAATATGATCATTGAAATACTTTAAAAAAGACTACACTATTAAAAATCTTTAGGAATTGTAGTATATGTTTTACTTACTATCAACCATTCATTATTAATTTTTAATAAGTGCATGTAGTCTACAAAAGTAAATGTTTCATATTCGATCTCCAGACCAACATTCGCTGCATCTCCTTGTCTGTTTATGGATGTGATTCTTGCAACAAGATGATGTTCCCCCAATATGTTAGACAGCTTAAGTAAGATTTTAAGTTTGAAAATCG
>CAZMKA010000368.1:0-1770 GCA_964566605.1 uncultured Saprospiraceae bacterium
TCCCAATCCTATCCATTCTATCCAAATTCAATTAATCCTAATCTATTTTTTATAGTAAGAAAGTGGTGTCAATAAATTTACCCGTCAACGTGCTTCACTCTTAATGTGCAGAGCCACCTTTTAATAGAAGCTGATCATTATTGACCTAATGACGATACCCTTTCCAAGTCCCTCCGTATCTGTAAAAGGCTCCTTTACGGTGCTTTTCACAACAACTCTTACAGACAAAGAGCCATATCTTACCCTTTTCTACCTGGACTCGGAATAGAGTTGTTCCAGACTCTTTGCAGGTAGCGCAAACTTTACTTTTCATAGACACTTTTTTCTTCTAACGGTGATCCGAGGTAAAGGTTGGAAAGGGGCATCAAATCTCTCTTCATGCTCCCGGCGGCCGTTAATGGGATTTAGCCCATCAACGTATACAGGATTCCGTCTCTTTTATCTTTAAAGCCAATAAGTCCTAGCTCGAAACTGTAGTATATCAAAAATTTATCTGTACCCACATTACTCGTAAAAACGTTGTAATATAATTTGCTGTTCAAGAGGATTTCATCTGCCGGAAGTGCGGGGTTTGTGGCTTCAGAAGGCCAGTTGTTGTCATTAATCGTAAGAGCTAATTGAGGTATCGGCCTCAGAAAATAAGGGTCTTCAGCATCTAATGAATTAGTGACATAGATCCCGCCAATTTCTCTGAATATTCGATCTTCATACCTGTCAATATTATGCCAGACACGATAATTGAGCGTAAATCTGAGCCCTAGTTCAGTAATGTCTATTTCAGTCCCAATTCTTTGGTATCTCCCGTTAATAATGATCTCTTGAGTTGTATCAGCAATGCATTGAACGGTGTTTGGAAATATTCTCCCTGCGAATAAACTGGGCATTTCGGGGAAGTTCGCCAGCACTCTGTTTCCTGTTGAATCGACAAAATAAGTTGGTCCGGTTGCCTCTTCCAGGCCGTAAGGAAACTTTGCGAGTGTTTCAGCCGTGAGTAAAAATGTATCCGGAGTGATTGATCTTGGGCATAATAAAGTCTCTTCTTCCTCCTCTTCCATTTCTCTTATCTCTTCCATCACGGTGTCTTCCCCGCACCCACTTGTTGTGCACTGTATAATGATCAGCATAATCGCCAAGGAAGAGATGTTGAGTTTATTTATCATGTTTCTGTTCGTAAATTATTTTACCCTATTAATGACTCGATGGGCCTTTTCTCCTTTCGTTCCGCCAAGTGGATAGCCACTTCGGCTTGACGCTCATGTTGCCAATCGCGCAGGCGAGTTAGTTCAACAAAAGGTCAACGAAAGGCCAAGCTATCTCTCGGCTGTCCACCAACCTCCTTTTAGCTTAAATGTCCCGTAGATGTGGCGTAGCGTGATTTTGCCCGACATGAACAGATACACTTCGTAAGCGGTTCGTCTTCTTTTTTAGTCTATTCTTTCAAACATATATAGAGTTCTTGAAATTTGGTCACTAAATCCTTTGTCGGTATTCTCAAATTTGAAAAACCCTTTTTCGAGTCTGTACGAATTTGATTCTATCCATGAAATAAATACTTCGACTTCTTTTTCGTCAAACTCCTGAAACGTTCGGTTCTTGTTTTTTATATCATGGTAGTTTTCTTCAATTAGCTCCACATAATTCTTAAATCCTTGAGTGTCGTAATCTAAATTCCATTCATTTAGCATTGATTGTAATTCCTTTCTCAACTTATTCAGTTCGATAAGAATTTTAAAATCAAAATATTCGTTATTATTTATATCGTATTCCCAC
>CAZMKA010000369.1:0-1748 GCA_964566605.1 uncultured Saprospiraceae bacterium
AGGAGATCATGACGATAGAGTAGTGCCTGCACATTCCTTTAAATTTATAAGTGAATTACAAGACAAGCACAATGGAGATACACCTGTTTTGATTCGTATAGAAACAAGTGCTGGACATGGTGCTGGAAAACCAACGGATAAGATTATTCAAGAAAATGCTGATAAACTAGGTTTCATGTTATATAATATGAAAGAAACTTTTGACCTGTCTACAAAATAGAATTAATGATAAAAACACAAGAACATATTCAATCGAATAGAGATAGATTCTTAAATGAACTTTTGGAATTATTGAAAATTCCTTCGATTAGTGCTGATCCAGCTTATGCAAATGATGTTAGTAAAACAGCAGAATTCGTGCAGAAAAGTCTTATTGATGCTGGAGTTTCTAATGCCAAAATATATCCTACAGCTGGGCATCCTATAGTGTACGGAGAATATTTAGTAGATGAAAATTTACCTACAGTATTAGTTTATGGGCATTATGATGTACAACCACCTGACCCACTTGACTTATGGGATTCGCCTCCTTTCGAACCTGTAATAAAAGAAACAGATTTACATCCTGAAGGTGCTATTTTTGCTAGAGGTTCTTGTGATGACAAAGGACAAATGTATATGCATGTTAAAGCATTTGAGGCTATGAAAAATGCGGGTGAAATACCTTGTAACATTAAATTCATGATCGAAGGTGAAGAAGAAGTTGGGTCTGCTAATCTTCCTAAATTTTGTAGAGATAATGCAGAAATGCTTGCTTGCGATGTAGTATTATTGAGTGACACAAGTATTATAGCGAACGATGTTCCTTCAATTACTGTTGGACTAAGAGGATTAAGTTATTTGGAAGTAAAAGTAACTGGCCCCAATAAAGATCTGCATAGCGGTGTTTACGGTGGAACAGTTGTAAATCCTATAAATGCGTTATCCAAGATGATAGCATCTTTACATGATGAAAATGGGAAAATTGATATCCCTGAATTTTATGAAGATGTACATGAATTAACACTAAATGAAAGAGAGGAAATGGGGAAAGCTCCATTTGATGTAGATAATTATAAAAAAGGATTGGGAGTAAAAGATCTTGATGGTGAAAAAGGATATTCTCCTAGAGAAAGAACTTCGATTAGGCCTACGTTAGATGTGAATGGAATATGGGGAGGCTATATAGGTGAAGGTGCTAAAACTGTCTTACCTTCTGCGGCTTACGCCAAAATAAGTATGCGATTAGTACCATATCAAACACCTGATAAAATCACTAAATTGTTTAAAAAGCATTTTGAATCAATAGCTCCCAAAGGAGTTACAGTTGAAGTGATACCTCATCATGGTGGACATCCTGCGGTTACGCCTACTGATACTGTAGAATATAAAGCTGCAAGTCTAGCGATGGAAAAAACATTTGGGCGAAAGCCTATTCCTGAGAGAGGAGGAGGAAGTATACCTATCGTTTCACTTTTTGAAGAAGTATTTGGTGTTAAATCAGTGTTGATGGGATTCGGTCTAAATACCGATGATATTCACAGCCCAAATGAACATTATGGTATTTTTAACTATTTCAGAGGCATCGAAACGATACCTTATTTTTATCATTACTATACAAAAGAAAAATAATTTTTAACGCATGTTTTCATGCACAAGCAATTTATACAATGAAATATTTATTTAGTTTAGTTTGCCTATCATTTTTGGTTAGCAGCTCTTTATCAGCACAAAAATTAAAAACAAGGCAAGATTCGTTAGCATATGCA
>CAZMKA010000370.1:0-1735 GCA_964566605.1 uncultured Saprospiraceae bacterium
TTTCAATCATGACGTGCCTCCTTTTATCACTTTGAGAATAGCTAAGGCGGCTGGATTATCACCATGAATACAAACCGTGTCAGCTTTAATTTGCACAGATTCTCCTGTTAAAGTCTCTATTGCATCTCCTGCTGCAAATGCCTTAAATTGTCGAATTGATTCCGCAACATCCGTAATCAATGCACCTTCCAAAGACCTTGGAGTCAATCGCTTTTCAACCGTATATTTCCTGTCGATAAAACCCTCTTGGAGCATGTCGAAATCTTTGTGGAACTCGTGATAAAAATCGGAATCATATAAAGCAAAAATAGGACATGAAACATCCATTTTATTAACAGCTTTAATAAATACTTCGCCTATACGTAGATCGCTCATCATTCCATTATAAAGAGCTCCATGCGCCTTTACATGATCCATTTTAATGCTTAGTTTTTGAGAAGATTCGAGGAAAAGATCGAGTTGGAAACACAAAGAATCTTGGAGTTTAGTTCGAGAAATATTTAAAGGCTTACGCCCAAAATGTTCTTTATCGGGATAAGAAGGATGTGCGCCACAAGCGACATTTTTGATTTGGGCAGCTTGAAGAGATTTCAGAACGGTTTCATTGTTTCCTACATGGCCACCACAAGCAATACTTGTCCTATCGATATAATCAAGCAATAGATGCTCATTTTCTATTCCTTCCCCCAAATCACAATTTATAGTCATGTGTCCTAATTTAGTATAAATATAGGCTAATTTTTTTCGTACTACGAAATCGCCAAACAACTACCACCATTATATATCAGCCACCTAAATGTCGATTATACTGTAAAAACAAGAAAACAAATTTTAAGAATTTCTTAACATATCTAAAAAAGTCTTAAGAAAATGTTAAAAATTAACAATTTTCTCGTACTACGTAATCTGCAAACTACCACCAATACTAAACCTCAGCTAAATCTTAACATTTATCCCCCATTCCTTTCAACTCTCCTCAAAACTCCATCCGATAACCAAATAAATATCGCTTTTAAAAGAAATCAAACACCTTATTAACTCCCATCAACCCTAGCACAATAGAAATAATCCCTATCCCAAAAGCAAAAATATTCTGACGGAGACTATTTTCATTGCCTTTCATGATAGACTTTTGATTGGCAAGATAGATCAAGACTATAACAATAACAGGTAATAAAATACCATTGGCTACTTGGGCAAATTGGATGATTTCTGTAGGACGATAACCAGTAGAACTAACAACAATTCCAATAATCAAAATCACTAACCAAACAGAAATAAATTTAAAATCACCCTTTTCATTTTTCCAAGAAAAACAATCTCGCGCTACATAAGCCGCTGCTAAAGGAGCCGTAATTGCCGAACTTAAACCTGCTGCCAATAATCCAACACCAAGAAATTTCAAAGAATAATCACCCATCAAAGGCTCAAGTCCCTTCGCAAGCTCAGCAAAATCCAAAGCAACACCCGACTTTTGGCTTACAGCCGCACCACATATTATAATACATAATGAAATCACACCGCCCAAGATGACAGATATATATAAATCCTTTTTGGCGGAAGCCAAACCCTCCACACCATTCCACTTTTCATTAACCAAGTTCGCATGAAGAAATATATTATACGGAACAACCGTCGTACCAATCAAACCAAGAATTTTGAATAGCGAATCGTCAGGAAAACTCGGAATAAATAACCCTTTCAACAATGGACCAATACTCGGACCACTCATAAC
>CAZMKA010000371.1:0-551 GCA_964566605.1 uncultured Saprospiraceae bacterium
GTCCTCACCCGGGCCAGCGGCCTGAAGCAGATGGGCCGCTACCAACTGGAGGCTGCCATTCAAGCCGTCCATGCCCAACGCCATGTCAGCGGCGTCACGAACTGGCGCGCGCTCAGCCAGCTTTACGCGGGTCTCATGCAGGTCGCGCCCTCTCTCGGCGCCGCCGTGGGGCGCGCGGCGGCTGTGGGCGAAGATGCCGGTCCGGCCGAGGGCTTGGCGCTGCTGGATCTGATTGAGCCGCGGGCGGCCGAGCACTTCCAGCCCTACTGGGCCACCCGCGCGCACCTGCTGGCAGTGACCGATCCACAACACGCGGCCGAGGCTTATTCCCGCGCCATCGAGCTTGGCACCTATCCGCCCGCCACTGCCTGGCTGGAGGCCCGCCGCGCCGGCCTGCGCGACCGGCTCCCCTGACGCTCCCCCTTCCATGTGCCCGAAATATCCCGGGGGTCAGCGAGCTTTTCCCAAGGAAAAGTCGCAAGGGGGCAGCGCCCCCTCACCTGCGCCAGCAGGTTAAGAAAGGGTAAATGAAATCTGGTATATTCATTAAA
>CAZMKA010000371.1:561-1735 GCA_964566605.1 uncultured Saprospiraceae bacterium
AATCCCTTGCCCCAACCTTTCCAACGCCTTAACCCACCTTATCACGCGTGATAAGTTAATCTCGCGCTGGATCTGCCGGATAGGTGCCCAGGATCTTCAACTCGGACGTGAAATACCCCAACTCATCGAGTGCCAGCTCCACGTTCTCGTCGTCCGGGTGGCCTTCGATATCCGCATAGAACTGGGTGGCCGTGAAATGTCCGCCCACCATGTAGCTCTCCAGCTTGGTCATGTTCACGCCGTTTGTCGCAAACCCGCCCATCGCCTTATAAAGTGCGGCCGGGATATTGCGGACCCGGAAGACAAACGTGGTCATCATCCGGTCCGCCCGGCGGCTTAGATCATCGGTTTTCTGCATCACGAGAAACCGCGTCGTATTGCGGTCGTGATCCTCGATATTTCGCGCCAGGACCTCAAGCCCGTAAATTTCGCCCGCCAGCTCCGAGGCCAACGCAGCCTTGCTCGGATCGCCCCACTCTGACACGTCCCGCGCGGCGCGGGCGTTGTCCGGGCTTACGCGTCCAGTAATCTTCTTCTCACGCAGGAAGGACCCGCATTGCGGCAAGAGCACAAGATGCGAATAGGCCTCCTTTACGTCCTGCAGCCGCGTACCCGGCAGGGCCAGCAGATTGATATGCACCCGGACGAAGGCTTCGTCGACGATATGCAGCCCACTTTCGGGCAGCAGACGGTGGATGTCCGCCACCCGGCCGTAGGTTGAATTCTCGACCGGCAGCATCGCCTGCACCGCAGCACCACTGCGCACGGCATCGATCACATCCTCAAAGGTTGCGCAGGGCAGCGGCTCAAGCGTGGGGCGGGCATCGAAACACGCCTGGTGGGAATAGGCGCCAGGCTCTCCCTGGAAGGCGATACGGTCCGTCATAGGCAAAATCCGCTGTAAAAGGTCGTTTCGTCGCGCTCCCTACACCTTGCTTTGCCCCAAAGGAACACCATACATACCCGCAAACGAGCTACGGAATTTGTGGAGCCGACATGTTTGACACGATGACCATCACCAAAGCCGGCGGCGCGATCTGCGCGGCCCTTCTGGTGTTCCTGCTTGGCGGGTGGGCCGCCGAGGGCCTTTATAACATCGACCATCACGGTGATGACCACGTCAGTGGCTACCGGATTGCTGTCCTCGATGAATCGGCAGAACCGGTTGAAGAGG
>CAZMKA010000372.1:0-1727 GCA_964566605.1 uncultured Saprospiraceae bacterium
TTATGGCTAGATTAGCAACCCCGGGTGTTTATGTTAGGGAAAATAATGCTTTCAGCAGCAGCGTTGTTGCTGCTCCCACTGCAATACCAGTATTCATAGGATATACTGCAAAAGCGGAGAGAGGGCATGAATCTTTATTGAATTCTGCACACAGAGTAGATTCATTTAAAGAGTTTCTCAACTTTTATGGACGCGGGCCAAAAATCTCATTTTCTATTAAAGCTAAAGGCAATTCTGACTATAGCTTAAAAGTAAACCCAGAAAGTCAATTTCATCTTTACAATAGTCTTAGACTATTTTATGCAAATGGCGGAGGACCTTGTTACATCGTATCAGTAGGTAACTACTCATCAGGTGTAAAATTAAAGGAATTACAAGGCGCTTTAGAAACATGTATTGCAGAACAGGAACCAAGCTTAGTTGTTTGCCCTGATGCTGTGAATCTTGATTCAAAAGAATGCATGGAATTATACAGAGATGTATTAAATCACTGTGGAAGAGAAACTAGAGATAGATTCGCTTTATTTGATATCCCAGGTGGAAATCAAGGAAGAACTTATGACAGTAAAGATGTTATAAATGAATTCCGTGACGGAGTAGGACACAATAACCTTGCATATGGTGCAGCTTATTATCCATTCCTTAACACAACAGTTGTTTCTGGAAGTGAACTTTCATACAGAAACATCAGTAACAGAAAAGAACTTGCTAAAGTTCTTATTCAAGAAGCTGAGTATAGATACTTAGGTGGGCCTGCAGCTCCAGCAGCAGCAACTAAACCTGCGGCAGGTGGTAAAGCTCCAGCTAAAGCTCCAGCAGCTAAAGCATCAACTAAAGTAGATGCAAGAGCACAGCAAAAATTCAATGAAGTTAAAAAAGAAATTGAAAAACTTGTTAGCAATGACGGGTCACCTTCAGTTCTTGATCAGAATTTAAAAGCAATAAGCTCAACTTACAACCATATTCTTAGAGAAATCAAAGATCAGGTAAATCTTATGCCAACTGTTGGTGCAATCGCAGGTATTTATGCAAGCGTTGACAACAATGTAGGAGTGCACAAAGCTCCAGCTAATGTTGGATTAAATTCTGTACTTGCTCCATCTGTTAATATTACAGGTGCAATTCAAGAAGATCTTAACTTACCAGTAAATGGTAAAGCAGTAAATGCGATAAGAAGCTTTATTGGAAAAGGAGTATTAGTATGGGGTGCAAGAACACTAGATGGTAACTCTCAAGATTGGAAATATATCAATGTAAGAAGAACACTTCTTATGATTGAGCAATCTGTAAAGTCTGCAGTTGAAAATTACATTTTCGAACCGAATACGCCACAAACATGGATGAAGGTAAGAATTGCAATTGAAAACTTCCTTACTTCAATGTGGAAAAGAGGTGCTTTACTAGGTATTTCTCCAGCTGAAGCTTATGAAGTAGCTATAGGAATAGGTGATACTATGACTCCAGAAGATGTACTTGACGGGGTAATGAGAATATCAGTATTCTTATCAGTTGCAAGACCAGCTGAATTCATTGAAATTACTTTCGAACAACGTATGCAGGAGCCTGTAGACGAAAGTGTAGAAGGTGAAGATGAAGGTGGAGAAGACGAAGGTGGTGACGAAGGTGAAGAATAATAATCCATTTTCGAACTTAACAATTTTTATTAACAATTAAAATTTCTAAATCATGGCAGCCGAAGATTATGAAGGCATGTGGCCCGTCGCGAA
>CAZMKA010000373.1:0-1725 GCA_964566605.1 uncultured Saprospiraceae bacterium
TTTCAGCAAAAACCTGGCTTGTGTTTTCTCTTCGATTGTATTGATTTGCCGCATTGTGAATAAAGTGCCGTGACAATGCATGTTCCGAACCTGACCCGATATGACTAATAATATCTCTGGCATCGACCAAGTCAGTCGAGTATAACTGCTCTACCAGCATTCGAGCGATATCGGGGTCATCGATCATGGGCATCCAAGGGGAAAGAGTGGACCAGTCAACCTCATTGTTATTGACGTACTCCACCAAACTGGCCACACACGCGTCATTCAAACTGTAGACGCTAATCACCATGAGATCTCTGACGACGGAGTCGTTGGCGGACTCATCCGCTTGTGCACAAATGCCAGTAACAAGCATCTTGTTCGTCCATTCAGCAAGTTGTTTCCGGGACAACAGTACGCTCTGGTTGCTCAAATACAGCTCCGATAGCACTCTGCGACTTACGAAGTCGTTGACATTATCTCCAGCTGACAACAGCTTCATTGCGTCAATACCAGCTTGCTTATCCAGCCGATACAGAGCCAATACCGCCGCCGCAGTTAATATATCTGACTCATCTTTAATTAGTCGCCTCAAGACCGCGACCGACCTTGTGTCCCTAAAACGACCAAGCGCTGTTGCCGCCTCTGACCTGATGGCGTCAGGTTCTTGCTTATTCACTACAATTCTATTTAGAGATGTTACAGCTCGTTCGCTTTCAGACGCGCCCAGTGCTCCTATCGCACACTGCCGTACTATCGAATCCGCTCGCGCTGCTGCCTTTATTAGCGGTGTTATGGCTAACCACATGTAGTTTGGCAAGGATTCTTCTTGTTCAAAGAACCACTCAAAAACACGTATTGCCGCACAAGCTAAATACTGATTGTCGGAATTCAGTAACGGCATCAGCCAGTCAATCGATTGCCTTATCTCCAGACGACGCAACGAATCGATTGCTGCCAACTTTACCGTTGTGGACTGATCACGAAGAGCATTATTGATGAGCTTCAGTCCGAGATGGGTGTTTACCACTTCAGCGTCCTGCAATATTTCTATGCGTGGGCGCTCACTGGTATAACTCCATATCGCCTGAAGTAGCTGGTGATAGTCCTGTCGCCTTGCATCGCTGATTGTCGCAGTCTCTGCATGGTGTACCAGTATTACTGCCAGTTCCACGCTTCCAGCCGGATCCAGGGACTCTATCAGGGTTTTATCGATCCACACGGGCTCATGATCGATGTGTTTTTTTATCCGCAGATTCTCTCGTTCGACAATGACAGTAGAGTTCTGTGGTACGGAATCTATTGCCAGAGTGTTCCCACCGGTCATGCGAACAGAGACACCCTGGATCATGTTTTCCCCTATTCCAAAGTGTACGGGGACAGCCGCACTTGACATAAATCCGACGTTGAAATCAACCACTGCGTTTAGAACGTGCTCTCCGACATCCACACTTATCTCAGCTCCAAGTACCTCCTTGTCTAGCAGGCCGTCATCAAATTCTATCTTTAACCACTTATTGCTGTTGCGTTGATTCGTTGAGATCAACCTAAGCGGGCCATTGTTGCTTGTCTCAACAATTTCCAAAACTCCGTCATTGTTAAAGTCAATCGCAATAACAGATCGGGTTGAATACGCCACACCCACTTGATCAAGTGCGACCCAACGCTCGGAGCCAGCGCTATTAAAAAACCTGTTACGCTGGGCTACAGGAACATATCTTGAATTTGAGTCCTGCCTCAATC
>CAZMKA010000374.1:0-1724 GCA_964566605.1 uncultured Saprospiraceae bacterium
GAATTTTTGGCGTAAGCCAAAAAAGGAAAATCTATTATAAAGTTAGCCTTTACAAAATACTAAATATGCGTTTATTTGGTAATATTCAGACAATAGCCACAAAACATCTTCCATACTTACATTATTTTATACTTTTGTGCGTTATCTAGATAGATAAATTCATGGTATTGAAAACTAGAATATTTATAGGTGTTTTGTTGTCGGGCTTATTGCTTTTATTAGGAGCATGTAACCCTGAAAAGATTCGTGATACAAGCGATACTTTTCTTGAATTTTCTACGGATACGCTTTCATTCGATACGGTATTTACTACTTTGGGTTCAGCAACTAGAAGTTTTAAAGTTTTCAATCCCTACGATGAAATAATCAATATTACAAGCATAGAATTAGAGAATACGTCCAACGATTTTTTCAGACTCAACATCGATGGAAATCCTGTAAACTCGGATACTGAAGTTGAGATTTTGCCGAATGATTCCATCTATATTTTTGCTGAAGTAACTATTGATCCTGACGAGCCGTTAACTTCTTCGCCGTTCTTTATTGAAGATAGAGTGACTTTTGTAACCAATGGTAATACGCAAGATATTTTGTTATTGGCTTGGGGCCAAAATGCGAATTACATACCGAATAGCTCGAATAAAGGTGGGCAAGCATTGTTGAGTTGTGATTTTGGTAGTGTGACATGGGATGATGAGAAGCCTTATGTAATCTATGGAATCTTATTAATCGACAGTTGTGAATTGGTTTTGCCTGAAGGTGCTGATATATATGTTCATGGAGGAATTGCTTTTACAGAAGAAGGTGCGCCATTTAATGATGGAATAATAGTCGTGTTGAAAGATGGGAAATTGACGGTTGATGGATCAGATGTAAATCCTGTAAGTATCCAAGGAGATCGTTTAGAATCGGGATTTGCTGAAGTTCCTGGTCAATGGGGAGGAATTTTAATTTCGGATGAATCCAAAGGAAGTGTTTTTCGACATGCAACGATCAAAAACAGCATAGTAGGTGTGCGAGTAGATTCATTAGCAGAAATGGAATTGTATAATTGTCAGTTTCTTAATCAATCGTCAAGTGGGTTGCTGGGATATCATGCGGGTAATGTGTATGTAGAGAATTCATTGTTTGCTAATTCGGGAAGTTCTGCAGTATCACTTCAATATGGAGGTGATTATGAATTCAACTATTGCACAATGACGAGTTTTGCTGCAGGAAATTCAAGTTTGGCAGCAAGTAACTTCCGATGTACAGAGCCAACATGTCTAGGAGAAAAATTATATAATGATATCAATATATCATTTACAAACTGTATCATCAATGGAGATCAATCGGATCAGATTATATTTGCTGACGGAACAGAAGAGTCAGGTGATTTCGAGTATAGTTTTGATCATTGTATAGTCCAAGTTGACGAACTTATTGACAGTCCTTCGTTTGCGACGTTTTTTAGTTTTTGTGAGTCATGTGAAAATGTATCAATTATGGATACAGTATTGTTGGATCCATATGCAGGTATATATAGTTTAGATACGATGTCAATAGCCCGCGATGCTGGGATTCCGATTCAAGGAATAGATGTTGATTTGCTTGGTATTATGCGAGATGGGGTTAGCCCGGATTTGGGGTGTTATGAGTTTAATTAATTAGTAATTAATAATTAGTAATGAATAATATGTTAATGCCTAAATAACGTTGACCGGTTTTAAATAATAATTTAATTT
>CAZMKA010000375.1:0-1711 GCA_964566605.1 uncultured Saprospiraceae bacterium
GCCCATAGGAGGTAGATCAAGAGAGGCTTCCTTTCGTTGCTGATGAAATAGCTCTCCAGATTCATTGACAAAAATACTAGATCTTTCTAAATCTGTAATTTGATAATACGAGTTTTCGTAATCCCTATTACCCTTTTCAGAATAAATGGTCTGACTTATGGTTAATGGGTCGATTCCTGTAAATTCCGTCAATCTTCCTGCCATCGCCTTTCCCCAACCCATGTTGTTAGGCATTTCTCCTTCGTACACATGATCAAAACCACAATGAATTAATATCTTTTCGTTGGGGTATCGATTTAGATAGGATTCAATATTCCGGGCTTGATTAATTTCTCTTTCCTTCCCATTAGCATGTCCACTGCTTTCGTACCCAAATATATTGAACCCCATATCAAAGGCAGTTCTTATTAAATTGCCAAATTGAGGTTCTTGTGTATAATATCCAGAATTAAGAACAGGATAACCATTGGCTTGCATAATTGAATCTGTTTGAGGCGTATTAAAATATCCTACCATTCCTAAGTGCTTAAAGCCTCTTCTTTTGAGTCCTTCAAGTAGTCGAGTGGTAAAAATTCGATGTTGGGGCATTTGATGAGCTTCATTTATGATGACTACTTGGTGCTCTTCAGCTTCATTCAATATGTAATCTATTGCATCCATTGCTTTGTAGAGGCCAAAACTATCTCGTTGTTCCTGCGTAAGTCCAATTTCAATTGATTCTTTCGTATCCCAAATCTCATGCATCCTTTCTATGTTTCCGATTTTGGCAAATTCCCATGCTGTTCTATCGACAATTGTAGGAAAGGTATCCCAATATGAAGAAAAATTGTACGGCATCTCATTTGACTCTGCATCAAAATGAAAGTCAAACTCCACAAAATATAACGTTTTCTGATCTTCATTTTTGGTATTACAAGCAATGCTCAGCAAAGTAATGGCAATAATAAATAGGTGTTTCATTAATTAGTTTTTTATGCCAGACATTCCATTGAGTCTAGTTGTTTACAAAATGGAAAGCTTTTCATTATTTACATTTCAGGTGTTTTTGGTTGTTTTATCACACATAACGGATGCGCACACGCAGCCGCCCTCAGGCGGTTGGCGTGTGCGCAATGTTAGCGGCATGTTTATTTTTTTATATCTAAAAAGACTCTGTTTGCTTTAATGGCTCTGTTTTCAGAAGAAAATGGAACAACTTTACCGTTAATAAGCCAGTCCATTAAGTTGTCAATTTTATAGACAATACGATCTTCGCTATCCAAATTTGATACAAAATAAATTTGATAGTTTTTAGCGTGTCGTAAAAAGAAGTTCCACTCATTGTCAGTCATATAGAAATTAAGTTCAGCATGCTTTGTGGCTTTACAATCAATAAACAGTTCTACTTCTTCACCATCGATAACCTGATAGTCGAACGGCTTTCCAGACTCACCTCCTTCGTTGACCCAAAGTAACCTTTTACCATACTTTTCTTTTAAAACCTCGAAGATTAGTTTCTCTGCCTTTTTACCTACACGATCTTGCTCAGTTTTGTTTTCAACGAGTGGAATAACTTCTCCAACAGCTATTTCATTTGCAGAAGAAATCTTACTAATTTCTGATTGAATAATTTCTATCTGTTTACCTAGCGAACCTAGAACCTGTGTATTTACATCTACTTTATTTAGAACCTCAATTAGTGGATCAATTGTATTATCGCTAGGTTCTTCCC
>CAZMKA010000376.1:0-1693 GCA_964566605.1 uncultured Saprospiraceae bacterium
TCAACTGCTATCCACTCTCTTGTAATTACTTGACGTAATTCTGGATCATCACAATTCACATTCTCTACAGTTTCATTTACTAATTGGATTACTGCTCCACTACAATTATCTATTGGTGTAGGGTCTGGAAATACGATTAATTCTCCACATGAAATTGTGTCACTTACACATTCTATCTGTGGTGGGAATTTATCTTCAACATTTACAACTCCCATTGATTGATTACCATTACAAGTAACTGCATACATAAACGATTGCCCTATGTGACTGCCATCAAATTGGTTTGGAAGTTCATTCCCATCTTCATCCATTATAATTACTGTACAATTTTCAAGACAACCAAATTCAGTTCCTAACAATACCATTTCAGGAGTTATATTTCCTTCACAATTCTCATCTATTGATAAGTTAAACTCTGCCAATGAGCCAAAGGCTGCTGGACTATATTCTTCAACAGTAATTGTTAATGTATCCATTACGCAATTGTTTGAAGAATCACATAACATGTAAATATTAACATGCTCCCCTACCGGATATGGTTCGAATACTCCTATACCTGAAATTTGGGTTAAACCCAAAGCCCCAAAATCACCACCTGAAATCAGCTCACAATTATCGCTAAAAGAAAAAGCTCCATCAAGTGCAATTATTGTATCACATTGCATTGGTTCTAGAGTAACTGTAAATTCACTTACCACAATTTCTAAAATAGGATTTATTGTATCTAATGAAGAAACTAAAACACTGCAAGAATCGACGTTCAAGCAATCATCAGTTACTATAAACTTAACATTAAAATCATCAATTGACAATGTAAGATCTAACATTTCACCACTAATAAAAGGTACTGGTGCAGTTGTGTCAACAGAACTTTCAATTACATATACACTTGAAAGTAAACCACAGTTATCTGAAACTGTAGGCGCTTCAAGAGTAATTAACCCATCACAACCTGTATCAACGTAAATAGTTGTGTCGGCAACACATACTAGCACAGGTAATGAGGTATCATCTATTACTATTACTTGATCACATGATTGTGTTAATCCTGCTTCATCTTCTACCGTATAGGTACGGGTTAATACAATCGGACAAGTTCCTACTGTAGCATCACTTGATGAAATTACTAAATTAGCATTTTCAGTACATTCATCTGAAGCACTACCCATTAAAGCTACTAGGTCATCATAGGAGGAGGCTGCTTCTGGAACTTCATCGATACATTCATAAGAAGCATCGGGTGGACATGAAATTAATGGTGGATCTACATCTGGTGCACATTGACCATGTGTAAAATTAATAGCTAATAATAGCATAGCAAAAACAAAAGAGGGGGTTGAATATTTCATCAATCAATTTATTTAAAAACAAATGAATATTGATAAACTTTTTAACTCCTTTTAATCGGTTATTGGAATTAAATCGTAAATTATCTAAGCACAAACATATTAAACATAATCGTAATATATAATAGTCTCACTAATAAATTTTTATTTTAACATATTCTGCCACTACATCTCTTTTTTAGTTTTTAATTTTAATATTCAAAAAATATAATTATATAAATGATTACTTAACAGGCAAATAAATGTAAATTTCTAAATAATTATGTTTAAAATTTTACATTTTTAATCAGTCATATTTATTTTATTTAATTTTTGTATTGAATCTAAATTCGATGAATACTTTACTC
>CAZMKA010000377.1:0-1663 GCA_964566605.1 uncultured Saprospiraceae bacterium
ATTGAAAAATAGCAACGATGAATATCGAGGTATTTAATAAAGAAGGAAAAGCAACAGGAAGAAATGTAGATCTTCCAGACTCAGTATTTGGTATTGAGCCTAATAACCATGCGATTTACCTTGCAGTAAAATCTTATTTAGCAGCTCAGAGACAAGGAACTCACAAAGCAAAAGAAAAAGGTGAAATTACTGCGTCAACAAGGAAAATCAAAAGACAAAAGGGTACAGGTACTGCGCGTGCAGGTTCTTTAAAGTCACCTGTTTTCAGAGGTGGTGGTAGAGTTTTCGGTCCTAGACCAAGAACATATTCAGTAAAGTTAAATAAGAAGGTAGCTAGATTAGCGAGAGCTTCTGCTTTATCTTTAAAAATGAAAGAAGGTGCTGTTAAAGTTTTAGAAGATATAAGCTTTGACGCTCCAAGAACTAAAGATTTTATCAATGTTCTTAATAGCCTTGAAGTTAATGATGCTAAAAGCATTTTAATTTCTGGGGAGTACAATGATAATCTCTATTTATCAGCAAGAAATTGTGCTAACTCAACAGTTATTAATGCTAATGAGATAAGCACATATGATATATTAAATTGTAAAACACTTCTTGTTAGCGAAAGCGCAGTGAAGAGTCTTACAGACACATTATCTTAATATTGAATTGATTAGTGATGGCTAAAGAAATATTAATAAGACCGATCGTTTCTGAAAAATCAGAAAATTTATCTGAAAACCTTTTACAATATAGCTTTATTGTAAACAAAAAGGCTAATAAGATAGAGATACGAAAAGCTGTAGAAGCGCAATATGACGTTGCTGTTAAGTCAGTCAATACCATGATAATGCCAAAAAAATCTAGAACTAGAAACACGAAGAGTGGAATTTTAAAAGGCCACCTTTCATCTTTCAAAAAAGCAGTAGTGACTTTAGTTGAAGGAGAGGAACTAGATTTATACGGAGAATTATAATTAAGAATTTAAGACAAGTATAATAGTTAATTATGCCAGTTAAAAAATACAGTCCGGTAACTCCGGGAACACGTTTCAGAGTAGGGCTCGATTATTCGGAAGTTTCGAATGATGGACCAGAAAAGAGTTTGCTTGCTCCTTTGTCGAAATCAGGTGGTAGAAACCATGATGGTAAAATGACAATGAGACAGATAGGTGGAGGTCATAAAAGAAGATATAGAATTGTTGACTTTAAAAGAGATAAAGAAAATATCCCTGCTAAAGTTAAGACTATCGAATATGACCCGAACAGATCAGCATTCATAGCATTACTTTCGTATGCTGATGGAGAGAAAAGATATATTATCGCTCCGGATAAATTGAATGTAGGTGATACTGTTCAATCTGGAAAAGGTGTTGAGCCAACAACTGGAAATGCTATGTACTTAAGTGAAATTCCATTAGGATCTAGTATTCACGCTATTGAAATGACACCTGGTAAAGGTGCTGCTCTAGCAAGATCTGCTGGTACTTTCGGAACACTAATGGGAAAAGAAGGAAAGTATGCTATTATTAAGTTGCCTTCAAGAGAAGTAAGAAGAATTCTTGCATCTTGTAAAGCAACAATAGGAACTACTTCGAACCCTGATCATGGTCTTACTGTTGTAGGAAAGGCTGGAAGAAATAGATGGAAAGGAAAAAGACCTAGAGTGAGAGGTGTAGCTA
>CAZMKA010000378.1:0-1652 GCA_964566605.1 uncultured Saprospiraceae bacterium
CTTCTGGAGCTAGAGAAACGATTTTCATATAATCTTTTTCTCTTAGTTCACGGGCTACAGGCCCAAAAATACGTGTTCCTCTTGGCTCATCATTAGCGCTCAAAAGAACTACCGCGTTATCATCAAAGCGAATATAAGATCCGTCTTTTCTTCTAATTTCTTTCTTAGTACGTACAATAACGGCTTTTGAAACAGGCCCCTTCTTAACACCCCCTGGAGCTGCTGCCTTTACAGATACAACTATTGTGTCACCAATTGAAGCATACCTTCTCTTCGATCCCCCCAGTACTCTTATACAAAGTACCTCTTTTGCTCCACTATTATCTGCTACTTTAAGTCTGGATTCTTGCTGAATCATTTTAAATTATTTATAGTCGTTATTAAACTTTATTTAGCTCTTTCTATAATCTCAACCAGTCTCCAATTCTTTCTCTTGCTCAACTTTCTAGTCTCCATTATTCTTACTTTATCACCAACATTACAGTCGTTCTTTTCGTCATGAGCCATAAATTTCTTAGACTTCTTAACGAACTTCCCGTATATAGGGTGACGAAGCTTACGTTCTACTAAAACTGAGATTGTTTTATCGCTAGCACTACTGCTAACAACACCAGTTCTCTGCTTTCTTAATTTTACTTTACCTACTTCAGACATCGTACTATTATTTTACTTTCTTCGGTTTCTAATTCTTGATCTTTTAGCTATCTCTTCAGCTGACATTGCTTCTATCTCTCTTCTTCTCACTTCTGTGGCAATTCTCGCAATATCTTTTCTCACTTCCGTAAGTCTTCTTGGATTATCTAGACCTCTTACAGAATGATCAAATTTTAATTTACTGTACCCTGTTTTTGTTTCAACTAAAGTAGCTTGTAACTCTTCAGCAGACAATTGAGTAAGTTCAGTATATTTTTTAGTTGCCATTTTACTTAATTTTAGACCAATTATTCAGTGTAATCTCTTCTGATTATTGTTTTTGTTTGAACAGGTAATTTTTGAGCAGCTAATCTTAATGCTTCTTTAGCTGTTTCAAAAGGAACACCGTCCATTTCGAATAGTATTCTTCCTGGTTTGATCACAGCCACGTAATGATCTAGAGCTCCCTTACCCTTTCCCATTCTTACCTCTGCAGGCTTAGATGTGATAGGTTTGTCTGGAAAGATTCTAATCCATACCTTACCTTCTCTTTTCATGTATCTAGTCATTGCAATCCTAGCCGCCTCAATTTGACGGTTAGTGATTCTTCCTGAATCTAGAGATTTTAAAGCAAAAGAACCGAATGAAATGGTACTTCCTCTGTGAGCAAGTCCTCTGTTTCTTCCTTTCTGTTGCTTTCTATATTTCGTTCTTTTCGGCTGTAACATAAGTTTTTATTTATGTCTCTCCCATTTTTTAAGGGAGCGCAAAATTAATACAATTTATCGAATTAGTTCCTACCTCTTCCTCTTTTTCTTCCACCTGATTTTTTCTTATCAACTCCAACATTCGGAGAAAGATCTCTTTTACCAAGTACCTCGCCTTTACAAATCCAAACTTTTATTCCTAGTTTTCCATATACTGTCAATGCTTCTTTTAGAGCATAGTCAATATCTGCTCTGAATGTATGAAGTGGTGTTCTACCATCTTTAAACTCTTCAGAACGTGCCATCTCAGCA
>CAZMKA010000379.1:0-1646 GCA_964566605.1 uncultured Saprospiraceae bacterium
ATATATTTTATCTGGGTGATCAAGCATTGGTTTATTCGCTTCAAAAATAGAATTGTACTTCATAGGATCTCCATACATTGCTTTTGAAATCTTAGATAAAGAATCTCCTGATTGAACAGTATAAAATTTAGCCTCTGGTTCAGGATTAGTAACTGTTAGTTGATCATCAACTGAACCTATTCCTTCAACATTACCTAGAGCAAGAATAACTTTTTCTCTTTCTGCATTTGTATTTGTACTTCCTGAAACAATTACTTGTTCACATAATTCAATGCATAAATTGTCAACATTTAAACCAAATTTTTGAAGTTCTCCTGTTAGTTGTTCAACTTTTGTTAATTCTACTGTTTTTTCTGCCTCAGCCTTTTTACCAAAGATTTTAGCTCCTTTGTTTTTTAAAAATGAAAATAATCCCATACTTATAATTTATAAATTTGTTTAAATAAAATGTTCTTTTTTAATCGACACTTCTTGAATGTTTCTCTCTCCATTCTTCAATTAGTTTGTCGTTTCCACTTAAAAGCACCTCAGGTACTTTATGGCCTTTGAATTCAGCAGGCCTAGTATAAATAGGTGGTGCTAATAATCCATCTTGATGAGAATCGAATAATGCACTACTCTCATTGTTTAAAACACCTGGTATTAACCTCCCTATTGAATCAACCAAAATTGCTGCTGGTAATTCTCCACCAGACAATACATAATCACCTATTGAAATATCTATTGTTACATGCATATCTCTGATGCGTTGATCGATACCCTTATAATGTCCACATATTATCATTAAGTTCCCTGAAAGAGATAAACGATTCGCAATATTTTGGGAATAACGATCGCCATCAGGTGTCATATATATAACTTCATTGTAAGTTCTTTCCGATTTTAACTGAGAAATAACTTTATCAAGTGGACCTGGAGTTAAAACCATTCCAGCTCCTCCACCATATTGATAATCATCAATTTGTCTATATGAACCATCACCGAATTGTCTTAAATCATGTACATGAACATCCATAAGACCTTTGTCAATGGCGCGTTTCATAATACTGTGTGATAAAGGACTATTCAGTAATTCAGGAATTGCTGAAATAATATCAAATCTTATCATTTATTAGCAATCAATTCAATATCAAAAACTAATGCTGAATAAGGTTTAATTTTAGCGCCTGCTCCTCTAGCTCCATATGCCATTTCATGTGGAATATAAATTCTCCACTTAGAACCTTCAGGCATATTGGGTACAGCTACTTGCCATCCTTTTATTAATCGGTTTAGTCCAAAGGAAGCAGGAGCGCCTCTATCATAAGAACTGTCAAAAACATCACCATTAATTAATTTACCTTCATAATGAAGAGTAACATTACTACCAGGTTCAGGTTTTGGGCCCGAGCCCTCTGTTAAAACCTCATAAAGTATACCGTCAGACAAGGCAATAACACCTTCTTCTTTAGCTTTTTCTTCCAAGAATTTCTCTCCAGCAATTCTATTTTCTTTTGATATTCTTTCTTTTCTAGCTCTTTTTTCTTCAGCAATATATGTACGGGCATCTACTGCATTAATTTTTAATTCTTTTTCTCCTATGACATCGTTTATAGCTTGCATCATAGTTTTAGTATCCAAATCATCCATGCCTTTACTTTGGATTT
>CAZMKA010000380.1:0-1638 GCA_964566605.1 uncultured Saprospiraceae bacterium
TAACGGGTACGAACTTAAGTGGAACGGAAGTATACACGAATACATTAGACTCAACATACTTAGCAGGAGATACGATCTGGATGACAGATACGATGACAGTGATCAGTGCAGCAGGCGAATGTAGTGATACGATTAGTTTCGTAATAAATGTAACCGATGCGCCAGTACTAGACACAATAGCTGATGTAGCAGTATGTGATTATTTTGTATTGGATACGATAACGGGTACGAACTTAAGTGGAACGGAAGTATACACGAATACATTAGACTCAACTTACTTTGCGGGAGATACGATCTGGATGACAGATACGATGACAGTGATCAGTGCAGCAGGAGAATGTAGCGATACAATTAGTTTCGTAATAAATGTGACAGACGCACCAGTCCTAGACACAATAGCAGATGTATCAGTATGTGATTACTTTGTATTGGATACGATAACGGGTACGAACTTAAGTGGAACAGAAGTTTATACGAATTTATTAGATTCAACATACTTTGCGGGTGATACGATTTGGATGACAGATACGATGACTGTAATCAGTGCAGCTGGTGAATGTAGTGATACGATTAGTTTCGTAATAAATGTAACAGAAGCACCAGTACTAGATACAATAGCTGATGTGTCAGTATGTGATTACTTCGTATTGGATACAATAACGGGTACGAACTTAAGTGGATCGGAAGTTTACACGAATACATTAGATTTAACATACTTAGCAGGAGATACGATCTGGATGACAGATACTATGACAGTGATCAGTGCAGCAGGTGAATGTAGTGATACGATTAGTTTCACAATAAATGTAACAGACGCGCCAGTACTAGATACAATAGCTGATGTAGCGGTATGTGATTATTTCGTATTAGATACGATAACGGGTATAAACTTAAGTGGAACAGAAGTATACACGAATACATTAGATTCAACATACTTTGCGGGTGATACAATCTGGATAACAGATACGATGACAGTGATCAGTGCTTCAGGTGAATGTAGTGATACAATTAGTTTCGTAATAAATGTAACCGATGCGCCAGTACTAGACACAATAGCTGATGTAGCAGTATGTGATTATTTTGTATTGGATACGATAACGGGTACGAACTTAAGTGGAACGGAAGTATACACGAATACATTAGACTCAACTTACTTTGCGGGAGATACGATCTGGATGACAGATACGATGACAGTGATCAGTGCGGCAGGTGAATGTAGCGACACAATTAGTTTTGTAATAAATGTAACAGAAGCACCAGTACTAGATACAATAGCAGATGTAGCGGTATGTGATTACTTTGTATTGGATACGATAACGGGTACGAACTTAAGTGGAACGGAAGTATACACTAACGTTCTAGACTCAACATACTTTGCGGGAGACACAATCTGGATGACAGATACGATGACAGTGATCAGTGCAGCAGGTGAATGTAGCGATACAATTAGTTTCGTAATAAATGTAACAGACGCACCATTACTAGATACAATAGCAGATGTAGCGGTATGTGATTACTTCGTATTGGATACGATAACAGGTACGAACTTAAGTGGAACAGAAGTTTACACGAATACATTAGATTCAACATACTTAGCAGGAGATACGATCTGGATGACAGATACGATGACAGTGATCA
>CAZMKA010000381.1:0-1637 GCA_964566605.1 uncultured Saprospiraceae bacterium
CACTTGAAGTACGGTTGTACTTCATCAGCCTTTAAGGCTGAATCGATTGGTCATGTTTTTCTCCTCGATTCTCTTTGGAAAATTACCGAATTTTAACTGCAATTATAAAGTGCAATATGTATTATTCTAGCATTCTATTTTTACTTTTTATTTTTTTGGGCTCGAGCCCAAAGAAAATGATCTTATAAATAAAAAGGATTAGAAACTAAGTGTTACAAGTATAGTGCATAAAAAATCCCACAGTCGTGAAACTGTAGGATAACAAACGATAATTTAGTTTTGAATATTAATTTTCATTAACAAACGCAGAGAACATCCAAACTAATTTTTCTTGTTCCCTTATATAGTCACTTATCATTGCATTTGTACCTTCATCATTAAATTGTTCGGTTACTTTCAAAATTTCTCTCTCTAGTGGGAGTAGAATTTGATAAGTGTTCAAGATGGACTTCATTGCTTCATTGCCCTTCGATACATTCTTCACAGACTTGACATTGGAATGCTTTAAGTAATCTTCCAATGTATGTAAAGGAATAAATCCTAATGTGACTATTCTTTCTGCTAGCTCATCAATTTTGGCTTTTGAATCATTGTATAATTCCTCAAACTTCTCGTGTAATTCAAAGAAGTTTTTACCTCTAATATTCCAATGAAATCCTCTTGTATTCAAGTAAAATACCTGATAATTTGCTAATAAGGTATTTAGATGCTCTGCAATTATCTTAGAGTTCATAGTATCTAAACCGATTTGATTTGTTGTGTTTATCATAATTCTTTATTTTAAATTATTGATTTGGAATATCCAAATCAATGTCGTTTTTCATTTTGCATGTTTTTTAACGTTTTACACCTTTCTTATCACTCTTACTAAAAGTGATAATACAGTAAGAGCAATAAAAATGAAGAAACAAATTTGGGCAAACCCAACTGCAGCTCCTGCTATTCCTGTAAAACCAAGTATTCCTGATATAATGGCTATTAAAGTAAATGTAAGGGTCCAACGTAACATAATTAATTGTTTTAATTTTTGAAATATACAGTCCTTACTATAATTTCATTCAAATTGTTCGAAATCAATAAATTATATTTTCATTTCACTAGAAATAAATCGTTTTACACAATTTTCTTTCTCAAAAAAAATAATATATCAAAGTGCGGCTATGAAGGAGAAGCTGAATAAAAGATAATCGAACAATATCTCTATTTTTTGAGTAAGGGAATTATAAAAACAAAAATTATGGACGATTATAAAGACGAATTATCTGATACTTACGAAAGTTTATTCGATAAATTATACAGTTGGTTTGATACAGCAGTGTTGCAATTGCCTAATCTGATTATTGCGGTTATAATTTTAGTTGCATCATATTTTATATCAAAGTACATTAAGAAATTAGTTAGTAATGCAACAAGAAAGATAACATCAAATAGGACGTTAATAAATTTAGCTGGGAATCTTACCGCAGTATTTTTCAGTCTTGCTGTTCTTTTTTTATTGTTAACAATTTTTAATTTAGGAGGTGCAGTAAATAAAATTTTAGCAACAGCTGGTGTACTTGGTTTAGCTGTAGGTTTAGCTTTACAAGATCCAGTTAATAACTTATTTTCAGGTGTATCGATGGCTATAAGAGAAATGT
>CAZMKA010000382.1:0-1628 GCA_964566605.1 uncultured Saprospiraceae bacterium
AAATGATGGAGGTGATTGTCCACAAGTGATAACAAGAATATACCAGATTAGTGATTTATGTGGTAATACTACAACATGTAGTCAATCATTGACAATTAACGATACGATACCACCGACAATGATGTGTCCAGATACATTATTTGCCCAGTGTACAAGTGATGAATTCCCAGTGTTTGCAGATTACGATGCCTTCATATTAGGTGGCGGAATGATAACAGATAGTTGTGGAATTGACCCATCAAGTTTTGCACTATTAAGTGAAGTATCCAATGGTAGTATTTGTCCAGAAGTTATAACTAGGACGTACCTTATTGAGGATCAATGTGGTAATAGTGCAACATGTGAGCACGTGATAAATGTAAATGATTTGATTGGACCTGAAATTACTTCTTGTCCTCCTGACACAACAATTCAATGTGTTGGTTCAATTGAAGTGGATTCAATAATTCAATCATGGTTGACTCAATTCAATGCAATTGATTCATGTTTAATCGATACAACTTATAATAATTATATTCCTGTTGATTTTGACTGTGGAGAAATAGGAAGTTACGATATAACTTTCACAGCAGTTGACCTTTGTGGGAACACAACTGAGTGTACTGCAATCTTTACAATAATTGATACAATTGCTCCTATTGCTGATGAATTAATTGATTTAGTAATTGATTCACTTGCTGATATCCCAGAAATCGACACAACTATATTATTAAATATTTTTGATGCTTGTGATCAAGATGTAGTAATTGAATGGGTTGCTGATATTGAATCAGGAGGAAGTGGTTGTGCAGGTGATCCATTAATAATTGAAAGAACTTATCAAATTACAGATTGTGCAGGTAATAGTTCTGAATATTCTCAAATTATGACAGTAGAAACAGATAGCATAGTTCTAGATGTCATTGTAAACGATATACTTTGTGTTGGAGATTCGACAGGATATGCTGAAGTATTAATTACAGGAGGTACACCACCATATAATTATGATTGGGATATAGATGAATTTGATGGAGATAATTTCATAAATAATGTAATTGCTGGAGTTTATCAAGTCAATATTTCTGATTCTTTGGGTTGTACCCAAAATATTTCAGTGACGATAAATGAACCAATAGAACCTTTAGAAATTAATTTAAATTCTGAAAGTGTAACAATTTGTGATGGTGCCATATTTGAAGTTGAACTTACTATTGAAAATGGTACAGAACCTTATGTTGTAACATGGGATAGTTTAGGAACCCTTATTGTTTCTCCAACTATTATTTTAGATCAAGCTGGAGAATACTTTGTAACAGTTATTGATTCAAATAATTGTATTGCAATAGATACTTTAAATTTGGATATAATTGGCAACCCTGAGATTTATGCTCCTTTTGATACAAGTTCATGTGATTATTTTGTACTTCCAGAATTTAATGGAAATAATAACACATTAAATATTGCTTATTATCTTGATGGCCCAGCATTAGGTGATGCTCTACAACCAGGTGATGTTGTTGAGGAATCAAGTGTCGTTTATATCTATGACGAAACCGGTTCAGTGCCAAATTGTACGGTAACTGATAGTTTCACAGTAACGATCATCCCAAGTGTAGCATTAGATAGTATCCCAGATGTATTCACATGTG
>CAZMKA010000383.1:0-1599 GCA_964566605.1 uncultured Saprospiraceae bacterium
TAGTGGTTCGATGCCTTATGCGCAGTGGCATTATCCGTTTGAGAATAAAGAAAAATTTGAACTAAATTACCCTGCGAATTTTATTGCTGAAGGTGTGGATCAAACACGTGGATGGTTTTATACATTACACGCGATTTCGACAATGGTATTCGATAAGGTAGCTTATAAAAATGTTGTTTCCAATGGGTTGGTCCTTGATGCTGATGGTATCAAAATGTCTAAGTCCAAAGGGAATGTTGTAGATCCATTTACAACAATTGATAAACATGGAGCGGACGCGACTCGATGGTATATGATGAGTAATTCCAATCCATGGGATAACTTAAAATTTGATGAGAAGGGTATCGAAGAGGTGAAGCGTAAATTCTTTGGAACATTGTATAACACGTATTCATTTTTCGCTCTTTATGCGAATATTGATGGGTTTACGTTTAAAGAAGCGGCTATAGATGCAGCGAATAAACCAGAAATTGATAATTGGATAATTTCATTATTGAATACTTTGGTAGCGGATGTTCATGCGGCTTATGCAGACTATGAGCCGACAAAAGCTTCTCGAATGATTCAAGGATTTGTTGAAGATCACTTGTCGAATTGGTATGTGCGATTATGTAGAAGACGTTTTTGGAAGGGTGAATATTCAGAAAATAAAATTGCTGCATATCAGACATTGTATACCTGTCTTTCAACAATCTCTAAGTTAATGGCGCCAATAGCTCCGTTTTTTGCGGATTGGTTGTATAAAAATTTGAATGAAGCAACAGGAAAAGAAGCGAGTGATAGTGTGCATTTAGTAGATTTTCCAGTATCAGATGAGGCAAAAGTTGATAAAAAGCTTGAGCAGCGAATGAACTATGCTCAACGAATTTCATCGTTAGTATTGTCATTGAGAAAGAAAGATAGTTTGCGAGTAAGACAGCCGTTACAGCGTATTTTGTTACCTATTCTTGATGGGGAATATGAAGCGCAGGTAGAGAAGATTAAGGATTTGGTATTAGCAGAGGTGAATGTAAAGCAGTTTGAATATGTACATGATGCAAGTGGAGTAATCAAAAAGAAAATTAAGCCGAATTTCAAGACATTGGGTAGAAGACTAGGGCCGAACATGAAAGATGCGGTTCAAGTGATTTCAGCTCTTGGGCAAGAAGATATAGCGAGTATAGAAAAGTCGAATCATTATGTATTGAATGTGGGAGATGAAAAGTATGATTTGACATTGGAAGATTTCGAAATTGTTAGTGAGGATATTCCGGGCTGGCAAGTAGCGAGTGATGGTGAATTGACTGTTGCACTTGATACGACATTGACTGATGAGTTAGTTCATGAAGGAATAGCGAGAGAGTTAGTCAATAGAATTCAAAATCTAAGAAAGTCTAGTGATTTTGAGGTGACGGATAGAATTGTGATTTCTTTGAAAGAAGATGAGCAATTGAATCCAGTGATAGAAAATTTTGGGTCTTATATAAAAGAAGAGACATTAGCGGATGAAATAGTTTTTGTTTCGGGAGAGGATGGGGTAGAAGCTTTCGAGATAAATGAGCAGTTAACGGTGTGGATAGGAGTAGGGAAAAAGTAAAAGTTGTTTTTTCTTTATACTGG
>CAZMKA010000384.1:0-1588 GCA_964566605.1 uncultured Saprospiraceae bacterium
ATGTGCCACGATCCAAACGCCCCTGTATAGTTAGGGTACCATGCAGAGTCGGTTCGTCCTCATGTTGGCAACCTTCAGCAAAGTTGATTGCCTCGAAAGAGTCCATTTGGCAGATACCATGGAAGCGACAATTATACTTAGGCATGCCAAGCTTTACGTTGACCTTCTTGCCAAGTTGCTTAGTAGCCAATCCTGCAGCTGTTACTGCTGCACGATCAAAGCCTGAGTGATGAAATCGTATGGGTGAATGTGACATTCTTGTTTTTGTTTGGTGGGTGGTGTTCCCGTTTGTCAGTAGCAAAGGAGCGACTTCTTGGTTCATTTCGAAGAGACAAAAGGAACTAAATTCTTACCCCCAGTTTTTCGCACTTGAATTGTCTTTCTGGTTTATCCTACATAATTACATCTTCAACAACAATCATCATTTCTTGCTGCTCCTGAGCAGATGCGTTGTCAAAATCAGCGGGAGAAGTGATGAGACCAAAAGTGATAAGGAGGGAGTAAATAACAGCAGTCATAACAGTGTGTTTTTAATAATGCGTGATAGTTTCTACTGCATAGATAGCCCCCTCTCCCTCCTCCGAATAATGACAGTTAAACCATAATTCTTTCCCGCACCTTTAGCTCAAAAACACAAGTTATAAATACATAAAACGCTCATTTAAAACCTATTACAATTTTTTCTAACTAACATTTTCTTCCTATATTTAGGCTATTATTTTGTGTACTAATTCGCTAAAAACGGCGAGGTATGAAAACAAGAATAGAGAAATGCTCACTTTTGCACTCCTCTTTTCGAGTTCATATCACTATCCTATTTCACATATGAAACTACTGCTAGAACTCACTAGAGTACTCAACAGGAACAAGACGAAGAACATTTCTGTCGTCAGCTACAACAAGACGGGGGCTTCAAAGATAGACATGTTTTACCGTGCACTTGTCGACGAAAAAATTACCTCCGATGAGGAAGCTTTCACTCTTTTATACTGAAACATCAGCTTCGGGAAAGACTCTATCAAACCGTATTTTTTGTTGACCTGAAGAAGAGTAAATACGACAATAGAGAATCTGCCCTATTAGAATGCCAGTCCAATGTTATGCTCGCCAAATTGCTCATTAGGTTTGGTGCGAGAGAGAATTATGTAAAACTCGCGAAGAAGGTTACTTCTGTAGCCGCGAAGTACCAGTTCACCACCGAACACATATTCGGGCTGAGCGTTGCCTGTGGGGTCTATATTATGGCTGGTCAACCCGATAAAGTTTTGGCGATCAACAAAGAGATGAAAGAACTGCAACAGCTGCTGTCCAAAGAGTCCATCAGTCGCGCTCACTGGTACCACATCAGTTCCATGTACGTAGTAGACCGCTCGAAAAAACCTGAAGTGAAAGAGTTGATTGATGAGTACCTGGCAGAAATCAACTCCATCCCCTGCTCATTAACCAGTGCTCAACTTACGTACACCACCTGTGCTTTACATCTAGCCAAATATATGAGTGTCAATGAATACAAGAAAGCTGTACCTCACGGGGAAGCCGGGTTAGCGAAAATTATGGAACTCGATTTCCCATATGCTTCAGCAATCTT
>CAZMKA010000385.1:0-1585 GCA_964566605.1 uncultured Saprospiraceae bacterium
ACAGAAACTAACTCTCCAGCTTTCAACTTATTAGACTCTCCTGCGTCCATGATAAATTTCTTATCATAAATCCAGTCATTCTGCTTTAAGAATTCGTAATTTTCTGCATTCTCACCTTCAAGGAAAATTGTATCACCTGCATCAGCAATTTGAACTCTTCTCATCATTTGACGAACGATTACTTCAATGTGCTTATCATTGATAGAGATACCTTGAGAACGATATACTTCTTGAATTTCATTCACTAAGTAAGATTGTACAGCGAAAGGACCTTTAATTGCTAAAATATCTCTAGGTGCAATTGCTCCATCACTTAATCTCATTCCTGCTCTTACAAAATCACCGTCTTGTACAAGAATGTGCTTAGATAATCCTACTAAGTATTTTCTTTTTTCTGAAGTTCTATCATCAGTTACAATAACCTCTCTGTTACCTCTCTTGATTTTTCCAAATGAAATAATACCATCTATTTCAGAAACTACAGCTGGGTTAGAAGGGTTTCTTGCCTCGAATAACTCTGTTACCCTTGGAAGACCACCGGTAATATCCTGAATCTTACCAAGTTTTCTTGGAATCTTCACAATTTTATCACCTGCTTTCACTTCGTCTCCATCTCCTACTGATAAGTATGCTCCTACCGGTAAGTTATAGCTTTTCATTACTTCACCATCTGGCGATAGAATCTTAATTGTAGGTATCTTCTTCTTATTCTTAGTTTCTATGATTACTATTTCCTCGAAACCTGTCTGATCATCTTTCTCTTTTCTGAAAGTCACACCTTCTTCGATATCTTGGAATTTAGTTACACCACCGAATTCAGATATAATCAATGCGTTGAACGGATCCCATTCACAAATAACATCTCCTTTAGTAATTGTAGCTCCTTCTTTAACCATAAGGTTTGAACCGTAAGGAATATAATTACTTTGAAGAACTCTTTTTGTTTTAGGTTCTATAATTCTGATTTCTCCTGATCTTGAAATTACCACTGATTCTTTATCCGTATCAACAGATTTGATACTATCAAATTCTAATGTTCCTTCAAATTTAGAAGTTATATCATTTTCAGCTTTTGTTACTGATGCGATACCACCCACGTGGAATGTACGTAACGTCAACTGTGTACCTGGCTCACCAATTGATTGAGCTGCAATAATACCAACAGCATCTCCTCGTTCAGTAATTCTTCCTGAAGCTAAGTTTTTACCGTAACATTTTCTACAAACTCCTTTTACAGTTTCACAAGTAAGAACTGATCTTATTGTTACAGTCTCTATTCCTTCAGCTTCAACTTCTGCAGCTAATTCTGGAGTAATATATTCTGCAGCTTTTATAATTACATCATTTGACTTTAATCTTGTCACATCATGTAATGCATATCTACCTACAATTCTTGAACCAAGTGTTTCAACAATTTTATCATTTTCTTTAAGAGCAGTTGTTGTAATTCCTCTTAATGTATCACAATCTTCTTCGATGATAATAACATCTTGAGAAACATCAACAAGTCTTCTTGTAAGATAACCTGCATCTGCAGTTTTCAATGCCGTATCGGCAAGACCTTTTCTCGCACCGTGTGTAGAGA
>CAZMKA010000386.1:0-509 GCA_964566605.1 uncultured Saprospiraceae bacterium
TTGTGGCTCTTTCAGGAATTGCAATTGCCATTGGTACAGTAGTAGATTTGGGAATAATTATTTCGGAGAATATTGTTCGACATCAGTACGAATTTCCTGAAAATCTATTGAAAATAAATATAAAAAATGCATCAAAAGAGGTTTCAGGAGCTATTCTTACTGCTGGGTTTACTACAATTTTGAGTTTTATACCCGTCTTTGTATTGACTGGTGCTGAAGGAAAACTTTTCTTCCCATTGGCTTTTACAAAAACAGTAATAATCTTTGCGTCAATAGCATTGACCTTATTTATAATTCCGCCGCTAGCGGTTCTTTTGTTTAGTCGTGACAATATATCTACAAATAAGTTTATTGCCTTTAGCTGCACGGCAATAGGTCTTTTGTCTTGTTTTTATGGATTTTATTTAGGTCTTTTTTTGATACTAATAGGATTGGTTCAAATACTCTTTCTCAATAACAGAATAGATGGAAATCAGAAAAAATGGATAACCACAATTTTGGCACTAAGC
>CAZMKA010000386.1:519-930 GCA_964566605.1 uncultured Saprospiraceae bacterium
GTTGGTCATCGAATCGCCCCAGAGCGTTGAATTTCTTTTTCTTACTGGCTTCTTATTTGAGACCTTTAGGAATTGATAGTCATTTTTTTACTAACGTGCTGTTTATAATTGTTCTTTTAGCTCTTGTTTTACTGCCATTATATTATTTCATTAAGGAATATGAGTTCATATTAGGATGGGTACTTCAAAATAAATGGAAGAGTATTGCAGTTCCTTTTGTATTTGTAATTCTGGGGTGTACCATATTCTCATCTTTAGGAAAAGAATTCATGCCTACCTTAAATGAAGGTGATTTTTTACTTATGCCAACGTCATTACCTCAGGCGGGAACGGCAGAGAATTCTAAAATTCTAAAAAAACTAGACATGGCAGTGGCCTCTTTGCCCGAAGTGGAATATGTTGTTGGTAAGG
>CAZMKA010000386.1:940-1566 GCA_964566605.1 uncultured Saprospiraceae bacterium
GCTTTAGACCCTGCTCCATTATCTATGTACGAAAACTTAATCTCTTATAAAACAGAATATATTCTGAATGAAAATGGAGAACCAATAAGATTTGAAACCAATAATAAAGGTAATTTTAAGCTTCATTCTGGCCAATATATTTCGGCAGGTAATTCAGTTAAACGACACCAATTGGTGGAGGATAATGCAGGTGAATATTATAGAAATTGGAGATCCCACATTAATAATGTTGGAGACATTTGGAACGAAATAGCGAAAAGCACTCAATTTCCTGGGGTTACTTCAGCACCGAGATTACAGCCTATTGAAACAAGGTTAGTTATGCTTCAGACCGGAATGCGATCCAATCTTGGAATCAAAGTAAAAGGTCAAAATTTAACAGATTTAGAAGCCTTTTCTCTTTCGCTGGAAGAAGAAATCAGAAAAGTAGATGGTATAAGAAAAGAATCGGTATTTGCTGATAGAATAATAGGAAAACCCTATGTGCTAATTGATATTGAACGGAAAAAGATTGCAAGATACGGACTGAGTATTGAGGATATACAGCAGACTTTAGAGGTAGCTGTAGGCGGAAAAGTGTTAGGTCAGAGTGTTGAAGGAAGAGAACGTTACGCTATACGTATTAG
>CAZMKA010000387.1:0-1563 GCA_964566605.1 uncultured Saprospiraceae bacterium
AATCCGGAGGAATTGTTCACCATCGGTAACGTATAAGAATAGTAGCGGATTTTATAAGATTACTTTTCGGTTTATTACTGTCGTTTGATTTATAAAATTCATCTTTATTTTAGCTATTAAACCGCTATTATTTTTATACAATGTTCTCTGCTGGCTTTATTCCATTATTCCCAGAACTTTTTAAGGTATTCATCAAAAACAAATACTCTGTTTCTATTGTAGCCAGTAATTTCTTTAAGAAACCCTGCACTAATAAAATCAGAAATCAATGAATTAGCAGCATTATAACTTAATTTTGTTTCCTCTTTTGCTTGATTAACATTAACTATAGGCTTCTTTAATAAATATTGTAGTAAAATCATTGCGCTTTGACTTTTCCTGCCAAATTCTGAATTAATTTTTTTCTCAAATCTATCTTTCATTTCTAAAATATTTGATAGTGTTTGAGAAGATTTTTCTGCTGTTTCGATTACTCCAACTAAAAAGTATTTCAACCATTGTTTCATATCGCTTTTTGTTCTTACAAAAGTTAAATTATCATAGTATAAACTTTTGTTTTTTTCAAAGTAAGCTGATAAGTATAATAGAGGTTTAGTCAATATTTTTTTGTCAACTAAAAATAAAGTGATTAAAAGTCGACCTATTCTTCCATTTCCATCTAAAAATGGATGTATTGTTTCAAACTGATAATGAGCAATTGCTATTTTAATTAAGTTTGGAACGTTAATGTCTTCATTGTGAATGAAGTTCTCTAAGTCACTCATTAATTCTCCTACATAATCTTGATGTGGTGGTATAAAAGTAGCGTCTAATAGGCTACTTCCTCCAATCCAATTTTGGCTTGTACGAAAATCACCAGGAAGTTTATATTCTCCTCTAACACTACTCAATAAAGTCCTATGGGTTTCTCTTAATAATCGTGAAGAGATAGGTAATCTTTGAAGCTGTTCAATAGCATCATTCAATGACTTGATATAGTTATTTACTTCTTTCCAATCATCTTTTCGTTCAGGTGCAATTTCATCTTCATCCATTAGGGCTTCGTCCATATTCGTTTGAGTACCCTCAATTCTACTAGATACAACAGCTTCCTTGGTGACGTGTAATTGAATAAATAAATCAATATTCGGAACCAATTTAGAGAATGAGTTTAATTCACCTAATTTTATTGCTGCTTTTTCTAATAGTTGATTTAACTTGGGGTCATCCCAAATCCATATATCGTTAACTTTTGTAGGAATGAAAAATTCATATCCTGTATGGCTTTTCTGAAATCGACCTGATGAATATTTTTCTAGTTGTATCATTTTTTAAACTTAAATATGAAATCTCATATCTCAATTTAATACTCGAAAGTACAATATAATATTTTATATTCCTAAAAAATTCAATTTAATGAAATAAGAGAATTTGTATCTCAAGTTTGTCTAGCTTGCAGAGAACGTTTCGGCTATGGTTAGTACGGGAATTAAAAGTAATTAATTTCCGATTAAGCACTTAGCCAAAACTTTTTATTTTGTTTTATCCTTTTCTGTTTTAAAGCCAAATCAAAAGATTTGGCGG
>CAZMKA010000388.1:0-1533 GCA_964566605.1 uncultured Saprospiraceae bacterium
AGATTATACCATTGATGGAGCCAGAATTATGGTAAATGTGGACGATGACAAAATAGAGGTGCTCAGTCCTGGCGAGCCGCTTTGCACTCTATATAAGTTGAATTCCTTTACTGCACCTTCTGTAAGTCGAAATCCGAAGATTGCACATATTTTCTTCGATATGGGCTTAGTAGAAGAACGTGGTTTTGGATTAGAGGAACTGAGTAAAATGGAATCTTTAGGTCTAAAGAAGCCAACTTTTGAAATGGATGGTGATTTGCTGAAGACGACCATTTATCGAGGGAATGAGCCAACTTCCATTATTGCGGATGCAAATTTAAAAGGTCTCAAACAACTTCAAGAGCATAAAGTACTTACCTCAAGTCAATATGAGAAAATTGCAAATGTTTCAGACAGAACGGCAAGAAGACATTTAAATGATTTAGTAAAAGCTAATAAAGCGACCAAAAAAGGAAATGGGCCATCTACGGAATATAGTATCAAGTAATAGTCGTTATCCGGCCAAAACATTATGGCCGGATTGGCCGGAAAATGTATTGAATCAGCTATCTGGCCAAACAGAGATGGCCGGATTGGCCGGAAAATGGCCGGATTTGGATAAAACTTCATTTCCGATTGCCGTTTTTATTGTTAAGCAATCATTTTCGGCATTCTTTATTTTGTCCTATAGAGACAGGTTTTTCATTATCAATCTTCCTATAAGACATTCTATCGGACACTTTGTCCTTGATAGCCATTTAGCCCTAAAAAGACACTTCTATAGGACATTTTCAATATGGCACTTAGCCAAATCTTATTTGATGGGTATACTGAATAGCACAACGACAGCTATCATAAATCACTGTAAGTCAACGTATTGTTTATTTGATGGTTATTTGATAGAAAGACCATACTATCCTTATAAAACACCGAAACCGCTTCGTCAGAGCGGCTTCTTTTCTCCTTTGCCTCATGGACAGCGAGATAGAGCAAAGGTAAGTAATACCGTACTTGTATGAAAAAGATAACAGAAAACGACATAGAACTATATGCGATAGAAGAGTTAGAGAGTCTTGGATATACTTATATCTACGGTCCTGAGATAGCTCCAGACAGTGATCATTCACTACGTACCAGCTATGACCAAGTAGTACTTACCGATCATCTCACAGATGCTTTAGCTACCTTAAATCCAGACATTCCATCGACAGCTCAAGAAGATGCAGTCAAGCAAGTCATGCGGATTGGCTCACCTGATCTATTGACAGACAATGAGACCTTCCATCGATTACTTACGGAAGGCGTTACAGTTACCTATCGAAAAGACGACAACCAGAGAGGTGACAAAATCAAATTAGTAGACTTCGATAATGTGGACAATAATACCTTCCATGTAATCAATCAGTTCACCGTAATAGAAAACAACAACAATAAACGACCAGATGTCATCCTCTTTGTCAATGGCCTACCCTTAGTTGTTATAGAACTCAAGAATGCCGTAGATGAAAATGCGACCATAAGATCAGCTTACAAGCAAATCCAAACTTATAAAGC
>CAZMKA010000389.1:0-1524 GCA_964566605.1 uncultured Saprospiraceae bacterium
TCTAAGAGCAGTGTGTTTGGACTTGACTGAGTGCCCAATCACGCAAATTGTGATCGACTCCGGTTATAGCAACTCTACCGGTCTCTGGGTCGATGCTGGCACTATTGGATCTAAGAATGTTTATTATACTCGGGATGGCGGCAGTGCCCCAATGGCTGAGCTGTTGCCTTCTATGGGCCGAGTGTGTCAGAACAACAATAATAAACCTTTCTTCATTTCAATAGATCATCCTCTCATCGAAAAAAGCTCCCAAATTCAGACCAGTTGTCAAGGAGGCACAGACGATTCCTTCCAAAAATTTGTAAACAGATTGTTAACAATTTAGCATGAGTACAAATTTGTAGACGCATTGGACGAAAAATCGACTGAGTACAAAACTGTGAGGAATTTGGAAGATGCGATCTTGTCCCAGAATGGAGATATCGCATTGTACGGTAGGCAGTTTTTGCCGTTTAAGAAAGAGTGCAGAGGTCGAGTCAGCGAAATGGAAGACAATGAGTAAGGTTCCTGTTTAACAAAAGTGATGCGGTCGATAAGATGAGAGGAGCTCAACAAGGACTCAATGTTGTTGCTTGGTTCATCACAATCACGATTGGTGTGATTTTCACTATTATTGAAATTTGGCTTTTGATGGTCGATGCGGACTTGACTGATGCTGGAGAAAAGTGCAGGAAGACTTCTTGTGGGAACATCAAGATTGTCAAAATGGTTTTGAGTTATACTTTCAAAATGATACTTTCGAAAGAACAAAACTCAAAACGCAATGATCAATATCCCCATTATTTTGGCAGCAGCAATTATACCAATGATTGTTGGCTCGATTTGGTATGGCCCTCTCTTTGGCAAAGCTTGGATGAAAGCTGCCAACATGACCGAAGAAAAGATACGATCAGGTAACATGCCTCTTATTTATGGTCTCAGTCTGGTATTTTCTTTCATTCTGACCATGTTCTATCACTTTGCCGTCAATCACACAGGGCAAACCATGACGCTGTTCAACAGTAAAGAACAACATGGAATGGGCATGGATGTGAACTCCGATGCGGGTCAAGAAGTAATCGCTCATTTAACTGAATACCACGCCCAATTTGAAACCTTTACCCATGGAATGGCTCATGGTTTTCTGGCCTCCCTACTCTTTCTGTTGCCTGTTTTTGCAACCAACGCTATGTTCGAACGAAAGGGCGCTGCATACGTTCTTGTAAACTGGGGGTATTGGACAATAACTATCATGCTCATGATGGGCGTAATTGGAGAATTCAGTAACACGGATATTCAGCAATACATTGATGCTTTGAGATAATTGAGGCGAACGTAGACGAATAAAGGGCGAGTTTTTACTCGCCCTTTATTCGTTTCAACAATTCCTTGAAGAGCGCAGCCATGTCCACATCTGGATCATTATTGGGATTGTCGATCTGTTCTACTAATAGTTCACCATTGCGCTCAACGAGTGCATACCTGAAAATAAAATCCTTATCAGCTGCAGGCTCACCTAATTGACCAAAACGAAGATCATTGAAT
>CAZMKA010000390.1:0-1521 GCA_964566605.1 uncultured Saprospiraceae bacterium
CTGACAATCCGAAATATAATTTAACCCAGCTAAATATTCCGTTTGGTGGAGGAGTGCGTGTGAAGTTAGCTGAAGGGATTACTGCTCATGCAGAATTAATCTTTAGATGGACATTCACCGATTATCTAGATGACGTAAGTACAGTATATCCTGGTGATGAAGTTTTGCTTTCCGAAGGTGCTGGTGAACTTGCTGCTTTACTAAGTAATCGAACAGGAAGCCCCGTTGAGCCAGGCTCAAGAAGAGGAGGATCAAGTGTCAATGACTATTATGCAACTGGTGTAGTTGGTATTTCATATGCATTTACAAGTCTATCCAGAAATAATGGTGCGAAAAGATATAATGGAAGTCGAAGAAAGAATATAAAATGCCCTAAATTCTAAGGAGCCTATTTATTCGAACTAACTCATTATCTTTACAGAAATATCTAACCTCTGACCGATAAATTTTCCATACTAAAAAAATACTGGGCTTACGATCAATTTCGAGACCCTCAAGCAGAAATCATTGATACTTTAGTACATGGTGAAGATTGTATAGCTTTACTTCCCACTGGTGCAGGAAAATCACTATGCTTCCAAGTTTCAGGACTTATAAGAGAAGGAATAACCATTGTAATATCTCCTTTAATTGCATTAATGATCGATCAAGTGGAAAACCTTGTCCAAAGAGGAATTTCGGCTATTTGTCTACATAGTGGTATGCATAAAAGTGAAATCGATAGAGAATTAGATAATGCGATTTATGGAAAGTATGACTTTCTCTATATTTCCCCTGAAAGGCTTTACACAGAAATCTTTCAAGCGCGTAAAGAGCGTATTAATCCAGGTTTAATTGCAGTGGATGAAGCTCATTGTATTTCACAATGGGGACATGACTTTCGACCTTCTTATCTTTTACTTGATCAGTTAAAAACATGGTTTCCTTCGACGCCTTTATCTGCTTTTACAGCAACTGCAACTTCTCAAACATTAACGGATATAAAAAAATATCTCAATCTTGAAAAAGCTAATGTGTTCAGGAAGTCTTTTGTGAAAGAGAATTTAGCATACATCATGTTAAAAAGTACAGACAAAAAGACTGAGCTAAAATTCTTATTAAAAAGACTAAAGGGTTCTGGAATTATATATGCAAGAAACAGAAGGAAATGTGAGGAAATGGCTGAATACTTAGCCAAAGATGGATTCACAGTTGATTATTACCATGCAGGCTTAGACTATAAATTGAGAAATAAAAAGCAAGCAGCTTGGACTTCAGGTGAGATTCCTATTATCGTTAGTACGAATGCTTTTGGAATGGGGATCGATAAGTCTGACGTGCGTTGGGTTATACACATTGACATTCCTCCTAGTATTGAAGAGTATTATCAAGAAGCAGGACGAGCGGGTAGAGATGGAGCTAAGTCTTATGCAATTCAACTCTTCGACGATAAGGATCTTGAGGTAAGTTTAAGTAATTTAAAGTTGACTTTTGTAGATCATAAGATTTTGAATTTAATCTATGAAAGGTTACATCTTAGTA